>JAISKN010000187.1 GCA_031260925.1 Prevotellaceae bacterium
GGGATTCCCGCCTGCGCGGGAATGACACCTTTTTTAGTTTTGAACTTTTATTTTTAAGAGTTACAAAAAAACTACTCACTACACTCTACAAACTACTCACTAAATTAAAACGCCTCATTTACAGTGATATAAAAATTGTAAGTGCTGAAATCTTTAAAATTTTTGTCGTAATTATTGCGTGCAATATCTAAACGCAGATTTGCGTTTGACTTGTTGAATTTTACGCGCAACCCAATACCGTAGCCAATTTTTGGTGTTGTCCATTGCCAATTTTTCAGGTTATATACATCGCCTACGCCTGCAAAAACCGCAGCTTTGAAAATACTCCAAATCGGAATGCGTAACTCGCCCTGCAAAGCAATCATTGCATCGTCATTCCACTTTTTTGCACGCACTCCGCGCAAAAGTTCAAGCCCGCCGATTGTCGGCAACATCTGAAACGGTGCTTCTTTGGCAAAATTCCACTCGGTAATAAATTGATATGCAAAAATAAAATCTTTATAGATTGTGAAATATTGCCGAAAATCTATTTGCGCTTTAACAAGTTGAGAATTTAATCTTTTTGAGATAGGCAAATATTCGGTTATCACAGTTTTAAAAAACAGCCCTTTGTTTGGATAAAAGGCGTTGTTGCGCGAGTCGTATGCTGCCACTCCGCCCAAGCCAAACATAATATACGGCTTGAAACCGTTGATATTCAACGCATTGGCGATGCTGTCGCCGAGAATATTGTTGTCGCCTGCTGTTGCATTTTCCCAACGAAATGAAAGACTTCCGCCTACAATCCAATTACCTTTGACGAAAGTTTGCGGCTGCACTGTCATATAAAAATTGTCGGAATTATACAAAAAAGGCTTTGCAATCAGATTTTCGGGCTTGTTGCCGATGCCGTAAAATTTATCGGGAAAATGTTTGAAACCGACATTAAAATAGAGAAACCACTTTTGCTTTTTACCGAAATAAAGCGTAGCAAGCGCATTGGAATTCAACTGATTATTAATTGTATAGGAGGCGTTAAATCCGATTGAGCCGATGCGACCTCGTTGTTGCGGCTTGATGTAATACGCGCCTGCAATGCCAAAACCCCAACTTGTTTCGGGCTGAA
Source organism: Prevotellaceae bacterium (assembly GCA_031260925.1). Taxonomy (GTDB): domain Bacteria; phylum Bacteroidota; class Bacteroidia; order Bacteroidales; family Paludibacteraceae; genus F0058. Next base: position 1,106 of record JAISKN010000187.1, read on the forward strand.
AATTTACCATTGGCGTGATTAGAAAATTCCAGTTAAGGTTGCCGTCAAGCACTTTTTTTACGAATAAAACAAATTTTGAGGTGTCACTGTCGTCTGTTTCGGACATAGAAAGCGTGTCCGAATTTATTTTTAAACTGTCTTCGGACACGTTATTTTCTTGCGCATATATATAATGTGCGGCAAAAAATAAAACCAATACTAAAAATATTTTTTTTGACAATCTTTTAACTTTTAGTTTTTAGTTTAAACCGTCATAATCTCTTTTTCTTTGGCAGCGAACAGTTCTTCAAGTTTTTTGACAAACTTGTCGTGCATTTTTTGCACTTCTGCCTCGCCGTCTTTTTCAACATCTTCCGGCATACCATTTTTGACCTCTTTTTTAAGGCGTTCGATAGCCTCTCGGCGCGCGTTTCTGATGCCGATTTTTGCCTCTTCCACATCTGCGCCAGCCTGTTTTACAAGTTGTTTGCGGCGTTCTTCCGTCAATGGCGGAATGCCGAGCCTGATAATTTCGCCGTTGTTTGATGGCGTAATGCCAACATCAGATGCCAAAATCGCCTTTTCGATTGCGCCGATAAGATTTTTCTCCCAAGGCTGAACTGCGATAGTTTTTGCGTCTGGCGTTGTGATTGTCGCCACATTTGCCAACGGAACGTGCGAGCCGTAATAATCGACTTTGACGCTGTCCAAAATTCTTACACTTGCCTTTCCTGCACGAATATGCACGAGCGAATCGTCAAGAAATTCAACGCTTGCCTGCATTTCTTCAACTGCATTGTCAATGATTTGTTTTCCAAGTTCGTTAATCATATCACTAATTTTTTTAAAAGTTAAGAAAAAGTTAATTTATTGATTATTAATATTTTATAAAATAAAACAATAAAATTTCAAAAAAAGCAAAGATACGATTTTTTTTGTAAATCAAAATGAATTTTTTTTATTAATTTTGCAGCCAGTTTTTTGCCGCTAATGCGCGAATAAATTTTAAAATAATTTTTAATAAAAAATAATACAAAGAATTTGATACACAAGGGAATGATTGTAAATTTACACGTCTTTGCTCTTTACTCTTTGTTCTTTGTTCCAAAATTTTAAATAAATGAAAAATAATGAATTTTACAAATACGCAACCAAACATTTGGGAATGAACGGTTTGGCGTTGGAGAATTTTATGATGGGAGACGGCGGTTATATTTCGCCTTCGATTTTGGAGGAACGTACATTGAACGTTACTCAAATGGACGTTTTTTCGCGTTTGATGATGGACAGAATTATTTTTCTCGGCTCCGAAATCAACGATTATGTGGCGAATGTAATTCAGGCGCAGTTGCTTTTTCTTGACACTTCCGACCCTGGCAAAGACATTCAGATTTACATCAATTCGCCAGGCGGCGTTGTTCATTCTGGGCTTGCAATCTACGACACAATGCAGTTTATCTCGTCAAAAGTCGGCACAACCTGCACGGGAATGGCGGCATCAATGGCATCGGTTTTGCTTGTCGCAGGCGAAAAGGGCAAACGTTCCGCGCTGCCTCATTCGCGCGTTATGATACATCAGCCGAGCGGCGGAATGCAGGGACAATCGTCTGATATGGAAATCACCGTGCGCGAAATTCAAAAACTGCGCAAGGAACTTTACAGCATTATCGCAGAACATTCGGGGCAGCAGTTTGAGCGCGTAGAAAAAGACTCCGACCGCGACTACTGGATGACCGCGCAAGAGGCGTTAGACTACGGAATGGTTGATAATATTTTGACCAAAAAATGATTTTTTAATCAACAACTAAAAGCGTATAAAATAATGTGCGCTTTTTTTGTACTTTTGCAAAAAATACTCACGCTGGCGCAAACTTGCAAATAGTCTTGAACCACGATTTTAATAAGATTTTCTTGATTAACAAGATATAAGAAAAATCAAATCGGTTAACAATTTTTTTGAGGTGCTATTAAAATAAATTTTGGTAGAACTAAAAAAACAGGTGTCATTCCCGCGCAGGCGGGAATCTCCTTACTTCATTGTACAAATGGGATTCCCGCCTGCGCGGGAATGACAGGTTGCTTCATTTTATTCTGTTTATTTAATT
>JAISKN010000188.1 GCA_031260925.1 Prevotellaceae bacterium
TCGGGAAATTGCTTTAAAATTGCCTCCGAAAGCAGTTTTATAAAGTCCGAAAGCGAGCGGGCAGAGTAGATGTCAATATAAATTGGCGTGAAATTTTTGTCTTTTTTCAGAAAATCAAAGAAACGAAAAATCAAGCCTGTTTTGCCCATTCTGCGGGGCGAAATTAGGGTTGTATCAATGCCGTTTTTAACATTGGAATACAAATTTGCTACCTCGTTTTCCCTGTCGCAGAAAAGTTCTTCCGAAATGTAGCCTTTTATCAGAAAAGGGTTATTATTTTCATTCATAATCATAAAATTTTCTGCAAAGATAATACTTTTTTTAACATTATCTATTTTAGATTATCTATTTTAGATAATCTAAAATAGATAATGCTGTAATTTATTGATATTCAGATATTTATAAGTGTATTTTTTGATAAGAATAACAATATTTTTTTCTGGATTGCTTCGGAAATACCTCGCAATGACGGAAGTCGTTTCAGCAAAGGGGTACGTCATTGCGAGGTATTTCCGAAGCAATCCAGATTTATTATAAAAATGCCTTTATATTTAACAATTTCCTAATTTTTACTTTTATTCATTTTCAGCAATTTTTCAATCTGCAAAATTACAAAAAAATGATTAATTTTGCAGCAAATTATGTATTTGACTTATGAAAATTTTTCGTGCAATTCTCAAACATACTTTATTGGTAATCAATGCTTTATTTGTTATTGGTTATATTTTCGCGCTGTTTTCTAATTTTGTTCCGCCGTATCGAATTGTCTTTTTTAGTTATTTTGGACTGCTTTTTCCTGTTTTTGTGATTGGCAATATCTTTTTTGTGGTTTTTTGGGCTATTCGCAAAAAATGGTTTTGGCTGATTTCGGCGGCTCTTTTACTATTCTCATTTCCTCACGCAAACGCCTGTTTTACAATACCTTACAAGTCTTTTGGCAAACAAAAAACGGAACAGGAAATAAAAATTTTGACTTATAATATTTCATCATTGAATAAGTTAAATAAAAAAGCAGAGAGGGAACAATTTTTCGATTTTATTGCCGAAACCGATGCCGATATTGTTTGTTTTCAAGAATTTGGCTATCGCAATGAAAAAGACAGAGATTTTTTTCTTGCAGAAATGAAGAAAAATTACCCATACAGCCATATTTGGTATAAAAATCAAGCAAAAACAAACGCTTGGGGCGTGGCGACTTTCTCAAAATTTCCGATAATTTTTAAGAAAAAAATTGAATTCGAATCAAAATATAATGTGTCAGTTTTTTCCGATATTGTTGTAAATGAGGACACTGTCAGAGTTTTCAACAATCATCTTGAGTCAAATAAATTTTCGATGACAGACGTTGATAAATATTACTCCATTGTTGGAAAATCGTCAAAAGAAGAAGACGGCATTTTGGACATCACCTCTGTTTTGTCGCAAAAAATGTCTGATGCCTACAAAATTCGTGCGGTGCAGGCGCGGATTGTGGCGCGGGAAATCAAAAAATCGCCCTACAAAAAAATCGTCTGCGGCGATTTTAATGACGTGGTTGAGTCCTACGCCTACCACACCATAAAAGGCAACTTAACTGACTTATACACAAGCACTTCGTGGGGCTACCGCTACACTTTTTACACAAAAAGAATGTATGTCGGCATCGACCACATTCTTATCGACAAGCACTTTAAACCACTATCAACCAAAATCTTACACAAAAAATTCTCCGACCATTACCCTGTTGTAGGAGAGTTTGGGTATTAGAGTGTAATTTAAAAAAACCGTAACACATTTTTAGAAACAAACTTTTCCAAAGTTCTAAAACTTTGGAAAAGTTAAATATTTGTGTTTACACAGGCTGCAAGCCCGCGCCAGCAAATCGTAAATCGTAAATCAAAAATCGTAAATAGATTCAGTATCCCAAAATCTTCAACATCGACTTATAACTCTGTTCTTTCGCAAAAAGTTTCGTGGTGTATTCGCCGTCTTCGTCTTTGTCGATTATCACGAGTTTTGGACCGGGAATTAGGCAGTGCTGAATGCCGCCGTAGCCGCCAAGCGACTCCTGATACGCGCCCATATGGAAAAATCCGACATATTGCTCCTCGTCAGCAGTGATTTTCGGCATAAAAACCGCGTTGGAATGCGCCTCAGCGTTGTAATAATCTTCGCTGTCGCAGGTCAAGCCGCCCATGTGAACGCGCTCGTATTCCTTGTCCCAATTATTGATTGCAAGCAGCACATAACGTTGATTTATCGCCCAAGTGTCGGGCAGGGTCGTCATAAAACTGCTGTCAATCATATTCCACAACTCGCGGTCGTTCTGCTGTTTTTGGTTGATGATAGAGTAAAGCATTGCGCCGCTTTCGCCCACTGTATATGAGCCAAATTCGGTGAAAATATGCGGCTCAGGCACGTTGTTGTTTTGACAAATAGTCTGCACTTGCGCCACAATTTCCTCCGCCATATACTCGTAATCGTACTCAAAATCAAGGTGCGCCTGAATTGGAAAGCCGCCGCCGATATTCAACGAATCAAGTTCAGGGCAGATTTTTTTCAACTCGCAATAGAGATTAACCGCCTTGCTCAACTCATTCCAATAGTACGAAGTGTCGCGAATACCAGTGTTGATAAAGAAGTGAAGCATCTTTAAACCAACATTCGGGTTGCTCTGAATTTTATCTTGATAATAGGGAATAATGTCGTTGTATCTGATTCCAAGACGCGAAGTATAGAAGTCAAACTTAGGCTCTTCCTCCGCTGCGATGCGAATTCCTACGTTAAATTTCAGGTTTTCGTTGATGTTAAACAAGTCCAATTCAAATTTGTTGTCTAACACGGGTATAACATTTTTGAAACCTAATCCCATTAAATATTCAATATTTTCCACATATTGAGGGCGTTTAAATCCGTTACATATAATAAATGTTTCTGGTTTAAGGCTGCCTGTTTCAAGCAAATTTTCAAGAATGTTAATATCAAAAGCAGATGAAGTTTCGATATGCACATTGTTTTTCAGCACCTCTTCCATCACAAAAGAGAAGTGCGAACTCTTGGTGCAGTAGCAATAATTATAGTCGCCCTGATAATCGACTTTCGCCATTGCCACGTTGAAAGCGCGGCGCGCCTTCTGAATATTCTGCCCTATTCTTGGCAGATATGAGATTCTGAGCGGCGTTCCATATTGCTTGATAATATCCATCAACGGAATATCAAACCAATACAATTCTCCGTCTTCGATTTTAAATTCATCGTTCGGAATTTCAAACGCCTGCTGAATTAAGTCAATGTATTTGTTTTTCATAATTAAAAAAAGTATTGAGTAATTAGTAATCAGTAGTGAGCGCAAGTGTTTTTTACTGACTACTCAATACTGATTACTGACTACTAAAAAAAAAGCAAGTGAGTTACATTAATAAAAAATTTACAATCTAAATGAGTTGGATTTATTTTTTCAATAAAATCGGGCGCAAAATTAATCATTTTTTTTATACTGACAAAATATTTTTTGTTGTCTAAAATATTTTCATTAATTTTGCCACTGAAATTAATTCATAATTAAAAAAGTGTTTTCAAAATCTGTTATCAATAAATATAAAATTTACCTCAAACTTGAAAAGTCTTTGACAAAAAAACAAAAGCAAGTGTCATTGCGGGCTTGACCCGCAATCGCTTGCAACTGTTTTTCAATCGATTGCGGGTCAAGCCCGCAATGACACGGTATTATATTTTTATGTCGCATATTGAAAAGTTTAATTTTTTGAAGTCCCAATTAAAAAAAACTCTGTGAACTCAGTGTTCTCTGTGGTTAAAAAAGTAATTTTTAAATGAAAAATATATGGCAAATGAAAAAAAAATGGTAGTTGCAGCAGATTTTGGCAACAGTGAAATCAGGCTGGCTGCTGCATATAAAAATGACGATGGCGCACTCGAAATATTAGCGCAAAAAACGCTGAAAAACAGTGGTGAAATTCGCAACGGAAAAGTTGCGGAGGGCGATTTTTATAATGACTTGACGAATATTATCAAGCAAATTCCTGTTAAACAGAACACTAAAATTGACGGCTACTGTTTTTCGTCAGGAACGCACTCGTTGCGTAGCGAAATTAGAAATATCGAAATTGCAACCGCTAAAATTAAGGAAAAAGAACGCAAAAATGCGGCTATGCAGATGATTTTAAACTCAAACATACGCAGCATTATTGACGTTTTTGAAATTGAGTTTGACAAAGAAAATTTATTGTCAAAATTTTTGATTGTTTCAACGTTAAACAATGTTAAGCAAAGTTTTATCAATGTGAAACCGCAACTCGACAAAAAGAATTTCTACAAAGCCGACTATATGATTGCTCCGCTTGTGCAGGCAGAGGTTTTTATGAGTGAGCAGCAGAAAAAAGAGGGCTGTCTTTTGATAGATTTTGGCGCGGACAGCACTTCGGTTGCGCTTTATGTAAAGGGCGCGCCGCATTTTTGCGCGGTTGTGCCTTTGGGCAGCGGGCATATCACAAAAGATATTGCGCAAAAACTTGATATTAGCCTTGACGATGCCGAAAAAATCAAAAAAGAGCAGGGTTTGAGAGACGAAACGGAAACGGTAGAAAAACGTTTATCCGAAACTTTGGATTTTATTTTTCAAGAACTTGAAAAACAGAAATTAAAGGAGTTTGTAAAAGAAATTCTTATTACAGGCGGCGGCTCGCAACTAAAAGAATTGCCCGATTTTCTGCAACAGTATTGCGGAACAGTAAATTTTGTTCATTTTGATAAAAATATTTTATCGGAAATGAATTATTCAAAAACATTGCTTTATGCAATGCTGCAACAAAGCGACAAAAACTATGAAGTTTTGAACAAAAAACGCGACTGGTTTGGCGGTTTGTTTGTTGAAGAAACTCCTGTTTAATAATAATTATTGTTAAATCTTTTAAAAAAATAAAAAGTATGAGCGCGGAAGATTTTTTAAATGACGAGGCTTTTGAGCCGTTGAAATATAAAAATTACGAGGTAAAAACATCGGATAACATCATTAAAGTTATCGGTGTTGGCGGCGGCGGCGGCAATGCCGTTGGCAATCTTTTTGAGGAAAAACTCGAAGGCATATCCTATTGTGTGTGCAATACCGACAGGCAAGCCCTTAATCGTTCTCCAGTGCCAAATCAAATTCTTATTGGCGAAAATATTACTTTTGGCGAGGGGGCAGGCAATATTCCGGAATTAGCGCGGCAGGCTGCTGAAGCGTCAAAAGAAGAAATTACTGAATATTTTGGCGACAATAAGCAAACTAAAATGGTGTTTATTACCGCAGGAATGGGCGGCGGCACAGGCACAGGCGCGGCTCCTGTTGTGGCGAGAATTTGCAGCGAACTTGGCATTCTTACTATTGGCATTGTAACTATTCCATTTCTTTTTGAGGGAAAAAAGAAAATGAGGCAGGCGTTTGAAGGCATTGAAAAAATGGCGCCTTACGTTGATTCTCTTTTGATAATTCAGAATGAAAAAATCACGGAAAAATATCCAAAAGCCGAAGTTGATGAGTTTTTTAAACTTGCCGATAAGGTGCTTTCTGATGCGGTGCGAGGCGTAGTTGAAATCATTTTGAAATATGGTTATATGAATGTCGATTTTGCCGATGTCTATACCACGCTCAAAAATGGCAGGCGGACAGTGATGAACTCTGGCTACGGTGCTGGCGAAAATCGAATTGCCAAAGCAATAGACGATGCTTTACAGTCGCCGCTTCTTTTTGATTACAATATCAAAAAAACCACTAAGGTATTAATGGCTTTTTACACATCTCCTACAAGTAAAATTACTGCTGATGAATTGAACGAAATTACAGAGTTTCAGGATAAAAATTTTGCAAACGAAGTAGATTTTATTTGGGGGCTGTTTTATGACGACACGCTTGGGGAGCAGGTAAAGGTTACAATTCTTGCCACAGGTGAAAACGAGGAAATTTTGCCCAAAGAGTTGCGCGATTTGATAAATAACATTGCGCCCGTTCGTATAGATGTAAATCCTCCGAAAATCATCTGTTTAAGTGATTTTGACGACATAAAAATTTTGGAAAAATACCAAAATGAGCCTGCGTATTCGCGTGAAGAATAAATTTTTTTGAAAAAAACGCAAAACATATTGTGTGTTTTAAAAAAAAGTATTACTTTTGCGCTCCAAAATTTTGAATATAATATTTTTTGTTTTTAGGACCCTTAGCTCAGTTGGTTAGCAGCACCTGACTCATAATCAGGGGGTCGTTGGTTCAAGCCCAACAGGGTCCACTTTTAAAAGTTAATGGTAAAAAGCAGTTGTTAAGTACAACTGCTTTTTATTTTTCCTTAAAATTGTGTTATTTTTCGGGATTTTAAGGAAAAAAACTTTACGGATTTTTCGGGCAAAAAAATATAATCAAGCACTTTGCGGTTGGCATTATCAAGCATAGTCCATACCTTTTCTATGTAAATATCAGCCATTTTATTATTGCCATCAACGTGATTAAGGCATTCATCAACGTCAGATTTTGATATGTGGCAGTTATTTCGAGCAATTGTCGCCCAACTGTGCCTTGCATAGTATGACGACAGTTCCCTCTCAATTTTGCACGCTTTTGCTACTTCCTTCAATCCTTTGTCAATGGCAGATACAAAGTTTTTTGATGTTGAATATCGCCTGTAAAAATCAAATAC
>JAISKN010000234.1 GCA_031260925.1 Prevotellaceae bacterium
AGAAACGCGCACAAAAAAAGCATTACATTCCACACTGCTCACAACTTACGGAGTAAAACACAATGCAGGTTGGAATAATATTCAAAGCGAAGTTACGTTAGACGATTTGTTTTTGTAAACATAAAAAATCTCAAAAAACTTGCAAGATTTATTTTTTTATTTTAAAATGATTTTATACTTTAATCAATAAAATCATACGAAAATCACAGTTCAGACAAAAAAAAGATTAACGGGATTTTGTTTTATCTTGAAAATCCTGAAATTCTGTAAATCCTGATTCTGACAATTTCAATGTAGAGAAAAGGCAATGCCTTTTCTCTACGAATGGCGAAACACAAACATTGCAAATTTACCCAACGCGCTGCGTTGGGCTAAAATATATTTGGCTTTCAGCCAAAAGGTTGTACATATATTGCAAATTTGGGCTGTTGCCTGAAAGGCAAATATAATTTAGCCCAATGCAAAGCGCAGCGGCGCGTTGTGGGAAAATTCAAAACGTCTTGAACCACGATTTTAATAAGATTAAAAAGATTAGCAAGAAAGAAATTCAAAGATTTAATCAAATAATCAAATCAACAAATAACCAAATAATTATTAATCATTAAAAATTAATCATTAACCATTAATCACTATTTTTCGCCTCAGTCCAAATTTTGTCCATTTCGACAAGCGGCATTTCGTGCAGGTTTTTGCCTTGCCTTAATGTTTTGTCTTCCAAATAGTTAAAGCGTGAAATGAATTTTTTGTTTGTCCTTTCGAGTGCGTTTTCGGGGTCGATTTTGTAGAGGCGCGCGGCGTTTATGAGGCTGAAAAAGAGGTCGCCAAATTCTGCCTCCATTTTGTCTTTGTCCGATTTTTCGACTTCCGCCTCAAACTCGGCAAGTTCCTCGCGCACTTTGTCCCAAACCTGCCCGCGCTCTTCCCAATCAAAGCCGATGCTTGCTGCTTTTTCCTGCACTCGCGCCGCCTTTATCATCGCAGGCAAAGCCGCAGGAACGCCGCTCAAAACGCGCTTGTTACCGTCTTTTTCTTTGAGTTTTAGTTCTTCCCAATTTTGTTTTACCTGTTCCGAAGTTTCCGCAGTAACTTCGCCGTAAATATGCGGATGCCTGAAAATCAACTTCTTAACCAACTCATCGCAAACATCTTTGAGGTCAAAATCATCGGTTTCGCTGCCAATTTTTGCGTAAAAAACAACGTGCAAAAGCACATCGCCCAACTCTTTTTTGACGTTCTGCAAATCGCCGTCAGAAATTGCCTGCGCAAGTTCATAAACCTCCTCTATTGTGTTGTTTCTCAACGAGTTAAATGTCTGTTTTCTGTCCCAAGGGCATTTTTCACGCAACTCATTCATCACGTCAAGCAATTTTGAAAATGAGTTTAATATTTCTTGTTTATTGTTCATCTAATTATTTATGATTTACGATTTTAGATTTACGATTTGCTGCGCAAGTTTGCAGGCTTTATCTTAATTTCTAAATCGTGTTTATTTTTTCTTTTCTTTTCTTTACAATTTTTTAATTATGATTTACGCTGTCTTTTCAATCGTAAATCTAAAATCTAAAATCATAAATCAGTTTTATTCAATCATAGTCCTGATATTCAGCACATTATCATATTCTCCTGAAATGATATTATTTTCGTGGTCTTTTAAATTTAAGGTAATTTTGAAATTATCATCAATCCTTTCAAAATTTATTGAGCCTGAAACCACATTGCCGCGCTGTGGAGTAGAACTGCCGCTTGTGTAAAAATTCCAATAAGTTCCCCAAGTTGCCGTGCCGATTTTCGTTTGCGCCAACAGAGTGTTTGCCTCGTTGTTTTTGGAAACTTGATAAGTTCCATTTTGCGGGTAATCGCTTGATAATGAGTTAATTCCAATATTCAAAACAAAGCCGCTCTTAATTTTTCCATCGTCTGTTCGGCGCAAATCGGCGGAATAAAAACAGATTTCGTAATAATATAATTCGTTGTTTAAAAATTTTCCCCAACGCAAAAAATCGCTTTTTTGTATCTGATAATCAGTAATATCAACGCTTATTTGCGCCACTGTCGGTTGGTCGAAAAGCACGTTGTAGAGCGGTTTTCCGCGAAAATTTCCGCTGATTGAATCTCCATTTTCGTCAATAAAGTGAAATTCAAATTTTTGAAAAAGTGTTTCATCATCTTCCACAAGCAGATAACCACTTGATAATCTGATATTTGTGGTGTCTTCTTTGGTAATAATTTTCAGATAGGAATTTTCTTTATCAATGGTTTTATCGTCAAAATTATCGGAAATTTGATAAACCGAATTTTGCAAACTATCTGATAATGAGCGAATTTCGAGAGCAAAAATTGTGCCTGTGCCTGATGTTTTCACCTCGTCCATTGTGATATTTGACGACACAAAAAAGAGCTGCAAAGTTTTCAACCCGTCAGCATCGTCATCGCCGTAATTTTCTATTCGAGCCTTTTTCAGCGAATAATTTTCGGACAAATAAGATATTTTACCGCCGCTAACTGCCTCTTTTTCTGGCTTTTCGCACGAGAAAAAGATTAAGACAACGGAGAAAAAGATTATTGATTTTTTCATAATTATTTATAACATTTGTGGAAAACAATCAACTATTTTCATTACTTTATCTTTATTACTTGACTTTTCTTTTGGATTTTGCAAAATCCAATTTTCATTTTCCATAATATTGATAATACCAACATTTTTTTCAAAAGTAATTGATTGAAAAAGTTGATTTTCTTTTTCGGCACTAAATACAGCCATTGGACTTGCAGTATCTAAAAATTTATCAAATAACAAGCCCTCAACGCAAATTTCTTGTTCCTCGTTTTTATAAAAAAGAACTATGTTAATATTTTCTATTGATATTATATTGTCCTTATGTGTAATATGCAAGTGAAAAGTTTGTGAAGGACAAGAAATGTCAATTCTAAAATAATTAGTGCAACCTCCGCAAAAATCAAGAAATTCAGAAAATTCTCTATATTCAAAAGTTATATCACCAACAGTAAAATTTTGCATATTTTCAGAACTTTCCATTATGAAAGTATCTGCATTTTCATACGGAAACCAATCTAAAATAGATGTATCTGGCGCAGAACATTTAACGGGTTCAAATATTTTTATTTTGCAGCCTGTCAAAATAATCACTGCACACAATATTGTGCCGAATAACGTTATTTTTTTCATAATATAAGAAATTAAATTGTTAAAAAATATTGTAATCAAAAATTATTCATTGTTCATTATTTTTGCGCAAAATTACAAAAAAAGCGCAAAAGATTTTATTTTTTTGCACTTTTTTTATTAAGACAAAAAGATTATTTTGACAATGTTATTGTTGCAACATCTTTCTTTACTCCATCTTCTATAACTGTTTCTAACACACACTGTTTTTTGCTGATAGACTTGATTGTAATTTCTCCTTCAAACATTTCCAAATCCAAAGTATTGTTTGTTACTGCAATTTTCAGTTTATCGCCATCAACAGTATAAGTTCCTGAAGAACTTTGTGTTTGGTCTTTAAAAGATGTAGCCGCTGCTGGGAAAGCAGCAATCAGTGCTTCAAGACCTGTAAATTTAATTGACATTGCTGTTGCAAAATTACCGTTTTTTTCAAACGTAAGTGAATACTTAACATTAACTTTTGCACTTTGCAACAAAGCGGCTAATTGAGCAGGAATATCACCACCACCCATATAATCCACTAAACTTTGTTCTCCCATAGGGATATTTTCCTCGCCTGTTTTCGTACCATTTTCATACGAAACATTTGACATTTTTTCGACATTCCAAGTGCCAATGAGTAAATCTTCATTACTCTTTTTGCAGGAAGTAAGGCACAACCCTGCACATAACGGCAATATCATTGCCAAAAGTAAAGTTTTTTTCATACAATTTGTTTTTTTAATTAATAAATAGAAAATTTCTGCAAAGGTAATAATTATTTTCTTCAATTTTACATTTTTTTTTAATTAATTAAAAAAAATGTTGCACCCACAAAATTAATCATTAATCACTAACCATTAATCATTAAATATCTGAATTTTTCAGCCGTTCCGCATTTTCGGCAACAATCAAATGGTCGAGGCAATCTTGAATGTCGCCATTGACAAACGCCGTCAGATTATAGATTGTGTAGTTAATTCGGTGGTCGGTCATTCGCCCTTGCGGATAGTTGTAGGTGCGGATTTTCGCGCTGCGGTCGCCTGTGGAAACCATCGTTTTGCGCTTTGAGGCTATTTCGTCAAGATATTTTTGATACTCCATATTATAAAGCCGCGTGCGCAGTTCCACAAGGGCTTTTGCCTTGTTTTTCAACTGCGATTTTTCGTCTTGACACTGCACTGTAATTCCCGTTGGAATATGCACGAGCCGAATTGCCGAATATGTAGTGTTTACCGACTGTCCGCCGTGTCCTGAGGCACAAAAAATGTCGGTGCGAATGTCCGATTCTTTGAGTTCAATATCAAACTCCTCCGCTTCTGGCAGCACCGCAACAGAGGCAGCCGAAGTATGCACGCGCCCCTGTGTTTCGGTGGCAGGCACGCGCTGAACACGATGCACGCCTGACTCATATTTCATCGTTCCATAGACATTTTCGCCCGAAACGGCAAAGATAATTTCCTTGTAACCGCCAGCCGTTCCTTCGGTGTATGATGTAACTTCCACTTTCCAACCCTTTGATTCACAATATTTTCCGTACATTCTAAACAAATCGCCTGCAAAAATTGATGCCTCATCTCCGCCTGTTCCGCCGCGAATTTCCACGATAGCATTTTTGCCGTCCTGCGGGTCGGCAGGCACGAGCAGCAACTTGATTTCTTCTTCCATCGGCGCAATTTTCGGCGTAAGATTTTCGATTTCCTCTTTGGCAATTTCGCGCAGTTCGGCATCATTTTCGTTTGCCAAAATCGCGTTTGCCTCTTCAATATCATTTAAAATTTGCGCATATTCATTGCGTTTTTGAATAATTTTTTCCAAATCGCCATATTCTTTGTTCAGTTTAATAAAACGCTTGGTATCAGCAATAATTTCGGGGTCTGAAAGCAGCGAAGACACCTCTTCAAACCTCGAAGTAAGCCCGTCCAAACGTGTGAGTAATGTGTTCATTTTTTATCAAGTATTGAGTATTTGAGTATCAAGTATTGTGTTTTTAATAATTTGCAAAATTACAAAAAATATTTTGAAAAATTGACGATTGTTTTGATTTGGCTATTTGTATAAAATTTAGTAATTTTGCAAACAGTTATTTTTGCGAAAAATTGTAATTCTATTTTAAATAATAACTCTATAAATTAAATTATCAAAAAAAAAATCTTAAATTTATTATCTATGCAAAAGAAAGGAAATAAATACGGAACTCACCGTGTAATCGAGCCGAAAGGCGTGTTGCCGCAGCCGGCAAACAAAATTGACAACGATATGTCGGAAATTTACGACAACGAAATTCTCATTGACGTAAAAACGCTCAATATCGACAGCGCATCATTTACCGATATTTCGGCGCGCGCAGGCGGCGACGAAGAAAAAATCAAGGAAATAATGCTTGACATTGTGGCAAAACAGGGCAAACACCGCAACCCTTGGACTGGCTCGGGCGGAATGTTGCTCGGCGTAGTCGAAAAAATCGGCGATGCGCTCAAAGGCAAAATCGACTTGAAAGAGGGCGACAAAATTGCAACGCTCGTGTCGCTGTCGCTCACACCGCTCAGAATTGACAAAATCAAAGAAATCCGCAAAGCAGTTGACCAAGTTGATATTGACGGCAAAGCAATTTTGTTTGAAAGCGGCATTTATGCAAAAATACCGACCGATATGCCCGAAAAACTTGCTCTTTCCGCGCTTGACGTGGCAGGCGCACCCGCTCAAACAGCGAAACTTGTAAAACCAGGCGACACTGTTTTGATAATCGGCGGCGGCGGAAAATCGGGTATGCTATGCTGCTACGAGGCGAAAAAACGCGCAGGCGTTACAGGAAAAGTTATAGGATTGTGCGGCAGCGAAAAATCGGCTGACAGATTGCGCAAACTCAATTTCTGCGATGAAGTTTTTGTTGAAAATGCTACTTTACCCGTACCCGTTTTGGAAAAAATCGCTGAACTCACCAACGGCGAAATGTGCGACATCACAATCAACAATGTGAATATCCCTGACACCGAAATGACCTCAATTCTTTGCACCAAAGACACAGGAATTGTCTATTTCTTCTCAATGGCAACGAGTTTCACAAAGGCGGCACTCGGCGCAGAAGGCGTTGGCAGCGATGTTACAATGCTTGTGGGCAACGGCTACACCAAAGGACACGCCGAAATCACCCTGCAAGAACTCCGCGAATGCCCAGAGTTGAGAAAGGTTTTTGAAGAACTGTACGCATAAAAAAGTTAAGAGTTAAGAACTAAAAACTAAAAGTTAGGTGTCCCTCCTAATTTTTAGTTTTTAGTTCTTAACTTTTAATTAAAAAAACTCTCATTGTTAATAATTCTTAATTCATAATTCATAATTAATAAATAATTTGTACCTTTGCGCCGCTATTCCGATAATTGTCGGAATTTAATAATATTGTGTAATCAATTAATAATCAAGATTTTAACAAGAAAATGAGTTCAGAAAAAATCAGAGCGGCGATTACCGCCATTGACGCATATATTCCGCCTTATATTCTTACAAACGACGAAATCAGCAATATGGTTGATACCACAAACGAGTGGATTATGACCCGCGTTGGAATTCAAGAACGGCATATTCTTAAAGAAAAAGGTGTTGGAATGACTTATATGGCTGAGCGCGCTGTAAAAGGGCTGCTTGAAAAGTCCAACACTTCGCCTGACGAAATCGGCGCAATAATCTGTTCCACTGTTACCCCAGATATGATTTTTCCTGCATCTGCATCAATTATTGCAGGCAAGTGCGGCATAGAAAATGCAATGACTTTTGATATGAATGTTGGCTGCGCTGGCTTTATTCACGCTTTCAAAACGGCTTCGCTGTATGTTGAGAGCGGTTTTTGCAAAAAAGCAATCGTGGTTTCAAGCGAAATGATGTCGTCAATCACCGACTACACCGACCGCAACACCTGCCCGCTTTTTGGAGACGGCGCGGCGGCGGTTTTGGTTGAGGCGCGCACTGACGGAACGGGCTTGCAAGATGCGATACTGCGTTCAAACGGTGCTGGCGTAGGACATTTATATATGGTGGCTGGCGGCTCGCGTTGTCCTGCCTCGCACGAAACTGTTGATAAACGGCAACATTATATTTATCAGGACGGAAAAAATGTTTTTAAATGGGCTGTTGAAAAAATGGCTGACGTGTCGGCGGAAATTATGGAGCGCAACAATCTTTCGCCAGATGACGTGGCATATCTGTTGCCGCATCAGGCAAATCTGAGAATAATTGATGCTGTGGCAAACCGAATGGGCATTGACAAAGACAAAAAAGTGCTGATAAATATTGATATGTACGGCAATACTTCGTCTGCCACAATTCCTATTTTGATGTGGGATTATCAAAAAAAGTTCAAAAAAGGCGACAACCTTATACTTTCGTCTTTCGGCGCAGGCTTTGCTTGGGGCAGTCTGTGGATAAAATGGGCAATTTGAAATTAGTTATTAGTTTATAGTTTATAGTCAATAGTTTGTAGTTTAGAGAATGGGGCAGTCTTTATATGACGGATACACCTACTATAAACTAATCACTAATAACTATAAACTACACAGCATCTACCCAAATATTTATCATAATATATTTATAATCAGGGATTCGGTCTTATTTTTTCTAAAAATAAAGTTTTGTTGTTTCAAAACAACATTTTTTTTATGATTTTGTTGTTTGGAAACAACATTTTTTGTACCTTTGCAAAAATTTAAAATCATTTCAAAATGGAAATAGAAAGTTTATACACCGCATTTTACAGGCAGTTGCAAGAAACTGATACGCAATTTATAAGGTATTTGTATCATAAAATCAGTTGGAAAGGCAGGTTGATTGCAATTACTGGTGCGCGTGGTGCAGGCAAATCTACGCTTTTGCTGCAATATATCAAACTCAATTATGATAAAATCAAAAAAAATGCTCTTTATGTTTCGTTGGACAATATTTGGTTTACAACTAATCGGCTCTACGATTTGGGCGAGGAATTTGTAAAACAAGGCGGCGAGGCTCTTTTTTTGGACGAAGTGCATAAATACCCTGAATGGGCAAGAGAAATTAAAAATCTGTACGACAGTTTTCCTTCGCTCAAAATTGTTTTTACAGGTTCGTCAATGCTTGAAATTTACAAGGGAAATGCTGATTTAAGCAGGCGAGCAGTGCATTATCAGTTGCACGGACTTTCGTTTAGAGAATATTTGCTTTTTGAGAAAAAAATTGATTTTCCTGCTCTTTCTCTTGATGAATTGCTTGAAAATCACATTGAAATTGCCCAAAATATCAATGAAAAAATAAAGCCGTTGCCGATTTTTCAGAAATATATTAAAGCAGGCTATTACCCTTATTTTATTGAAGGCGAAGCCATTTACCCATTAAAATTAATGAATGTAATAAATGTAGTTTTGGAAATGGATTTGCCTTCGTTAGAAAAAATTGAAATTTATTCTATTCACAAAATAAAAAAACTGCTGTCTATTTTATCAAAAATGGTACCATTTTCTCCAAATGTTACAAGTCTAAGCGCGCAAATTGAAGTTAGTAGAAACAGTTTAATGAACTACCTGCATATTTTAGACAAAGCACATATTATCAATATGTTAACGTCTTATTCTAATGGATTAAAAACATTGACAAAACCCGAAAAAATTTACTTGAATAACACAAATCTGATTTTTGCCTTCGCAAATGACAAGCCAGATATTGGAAATTTGCGGGAGACTTTCTTTTTCAATCAGTTAAAGGCTGTTTCTTGTGTAACATCTTCTCAAAAAACAGATTTTACTATTGACGGAAAATATCAATTTGAAGTTGGTGGTAAAAACAAAGGACACGAACAGATTATCGGGCTGCCCAATGCCTATCTTGCTTTGGACAATATAGAATATGGTTTTGGTAATAAAATCCCACTTTGGCTGTTTGGTTTTTTGTACTGATTTTTATATGTCTTTTTGTTGTTTGACAACAACGTTTTTATACAAAAATTGTTGTTTCTAAACAGCGATTTCTAAAGAGCATCAACAATTACAGAAACCAGAATATACTTATAGTCAGGAATTTGACGAAGATTTTTTATTGAATTAAAAATATCTTCGTTAATTTTTTTATAGGAAATTTTGTTGCTGATTTTGAGTAAAATATCGCGTATAAACATAAATTGCACCTTTTCTATTGGCGGGTTGTCTGGTCCGAGAACGGCAAAATCGGTATTTTCGCGCAAAATTTCCGCTAATTTTTCGGCTGCTTTTTCGGCAAAATCTTTGCTTTTGTGTTTGAGTGAAATTTTTACTAAACGGCAATATGGCGGGTAGTTAAACAGATGGCGTTCTGCCATTTGCATTTTGAAAAAACTTAAATAATCGTTGTTGCGGACATAATTTATCAACGGTGAATTTGGCTCGAAAGTCTGAATAATCACAATGCCCTGCTTCTCTTTTCTGCCTGCGCGCCCCGAAATTTGCACCAACATTTCAAACGCATTTTCGTGCGACCTGAAATCTGGAAAATTCAGCAAATTGTCCGCATTCAAAACAGCCACAAGCCCGACATTTGAAAAGTCAATACCTTTGCTAACCATTTGAGTGCCAACGAGAATGTCAATTTCTTTGCGCTCAAATGTTGAAAGTATTTTTGAAAATGAGTCGCGTTTTTTTGCACTGTCGGAGTCCAATCGCGCAATTTTAAAGTTTGGGAAAAGTTTTTCCGCCTCCTCCTGCACCTGCTCAGTTCCAAAGCCTTTGTTTGTAATATTTCTGCTGCCGCAGTTTTTGCAAACGCGCTGATTTTGAACGGTATAGCCGCAATAATGGCACGAAAGCGCGTTTGTTAAACGGTGATAAGTCAGGCTGACATCGCATCGCGTGCATTTTTGCACCCAACCGCACTCGGCGCACTCCAACGACAGCGAAAAACCGCGCCGATTCTGGAACAAAATTACCTGCTCGCCTTTGCCCAAAGTTTCGTTGATTTTGTCGATTAATTCAAGCGAAAAATGACCTCTCATTCGCTTTTTGAAATACATTTCTTTGAGGTCAAGCAACTGAATTTCAGGCAGTTGAATATCGTTAAAACGGTTTTTGAGCGTTGTCAAACCGTATTTTCCAAACTGCGCATTTGAGTAACTTTCAATGCTTGGCGTTGCGCTGCCGAGCAATATTTTTGCCCCGAAAATTCGGCTCAAAAAGCCCGCTGCACCCTTCGCGCTGTAATGCGGCGAGGCATCGCTTTGGAAAAATGAGTTGTCGTGTTCCTCGTCAATCACAATCAAATCAAGGTTTCGGAACGGCAAAAAAACAGACGAGCGCGTACCGATAACAACCTTATTTCCAGCGTTTTGCAAAAGAATATTCCACATTTCAACCCGCTGCGCATCAGACATCTTTGAGTGATAAACCAACAGGGTTTCGCCGAAAATTTTTTGCAGCCGTTCCATCAACTGAGATGTAAGACCGATTTCGGGAACAAGAAAAAGAACGTTTTTGTTTTGGGATAAATATTTGATTATCAGGTGAATATAAATTTCTGTTTTGCCCGACGAAGTTACTCCGTGCAGTAGAACGGTAGATTTTTCCTCAAAAAGTTTTTCGATTTCCGACAATGTTTTTTTTTGATTTTCGGTAAGAATTTTTGCATCCTGCTCCGATTTTTTCGTTTCTAAACGCGAAACGACACGCTCATTTTGTAAAAAAATCTCTTTTTGTATCAATGTTTTTAAAATATTTTGAGAAATATTTAATTTTTTTTGCAATTCTGAAAATTCAATTTCAAAATTATTTTTCTCAAAAAAACAATCTAAAATTTTCAAAAAAGTTTCTTGTTGCCGTTTCGATTTTTTGAGTTTTTCCAAAACAAAATTTGCCTGCTCGTTGTCGTTTATATCAAAATTCGGCACAAGAATTTTCACCGTTTTTTCCCTGTAAGTATCTAACCGCAAGCCCGAAGGCACGGCAGCCGTGTAAATATCGCCAATCGGAGCGCAGTAATATTCCGAAATTATCTGCCATAATTTCAGTTGATTTTCTGTTACAACAGGCTCATTATCAATTATTTGTGAAATATTTTTATAATTTTCCTTTGCCTCGCCTTCAAAAACTCTCAAAACAATGCCGTTATAAGTTTTTTTTGCTCCAAAACTCACTGTAACACGCTTCCCCACAGCGATTTGTGAAGCAAATTCCTGCCCCACAACATAAGTGTAAGTCTGCGCCAACGGCAACGGTAAAATTATTTCTGCAAGCACGTTTTTTAGTGATTAATGGTTAATGTTTAATGTTTAATGTTTAATGATTAATTGTTAAGTGCAAAATTACTCAAATATTTTTAAAATTTTCTATGATATTGTGGTTCAAGACAAAAAAATATTAATTATTAAAATTAATTTTGTAATTTTGCCAAAAATTTAATCAATTATTAACCCTATAATAATTAAAAATGAATACAGTAATTGCATACCCTACGACTGCCAACCAAATCACTTTGTTGGAAACGTTTTTGAAAGAGTTGAAAATTCGTTTTGCCATAAAAAAAACAAATGAAACAGACCCAACTCTTTATTCAAAAGATGCGTATTTTGCTATGATTGACGACAGCATTAAAAGTGCAGAACAAGGTAATGTCTATCAAATGAAAGAGGGACAAGGCGTTAAAGAATTTTTGAGAGAACTATGTATAAATTAGAATTTACTCCAACCGCAAAAATTCACGCGGAAAAATTGTCTGCCGCTCCAAAACTTTTCAAAAAACTTGAAAAATTATTGGAAGAAATTATTTTGCACCCCAAAACAGGCACAGGCAAACCTGAACAGTTGAAACATTATGAAACACCGACTTGGTCAAGACGGATTTCAGATAAGCATCGATTAGTTTATCAAATTCACGAAAATATTGTAACCGTTTTGGTTGTTGCAGCATTTGGACATTATGAAGACAAATAAGTTGTCAGTCTGAACTTTTTTCAAGCCCGCAATGACACTTGCTTTTGATTATTAGAACTTCCCTTTATACGTTAATGTATCGTTATTGTATTAACAGCGCGCCCTATTGTTTGATTTTCTGGTACAATTTCCAAAATATACGCGCCTTTAACTGTCGGCATAGAAATTTCGTGCATTGGTGCGGAAAAACGCGCTGTTTGCAGCAAAATGCCTGTAACTGTCCAGAGTTTTGCTGTTGCATCGCCTTTGGAAAGGTAGATTGTTACAGAATTGCCGTTTTGTACTATTGTCGGAAATGTGCTTTGCTGCGGTTTTGGCTCGCGTGCTGTAAATGGACACGAAAATAAAGTAGAGCCGTCATTTCGCAGTATCAAAACCGAGTATTCATCGCCTATTTGCAATGATTGAGTACCTAAATAAATGTAAGAATAGGTTTCGCCAGCCAAAATATTGCCGTTTTTATACCACTGATAACCTGCAAAGTCAAAACCGCCGTTATAATATGAGTTTTTAAGCGCAAC
Source organism: Prevotellaceae bacterium (assembly GCA_031260925.1). GTDB lineage: Bacteria > Bacteroidota > Bacteroidia > Bacteroidales > Paludibacteraceae > F0058. The sequence goes on from JAISKN010000234.1 coordinate 12,597, forward strand.
CACATCGTCCCATTTTTGCTGCATAATTGTATCGGGGTAAAATACAGGAAACTGAATGTCAAACGCTTGTGCGGTGCAATTATAAATGCTGTCAATAAGTGCAATTTGGCAATTATAATAATCGGGATAAATTCTTATTGGCATCTGAACTGTGATTTCGTCTGTGCCGTCAAATTCTCCGCTTTGATTGACAAAACCTGCTGTAAGTGCGTGATTATCAAATGTTATGCTGTAATTTGTCGGCGGTTTTGTGTTTAGTGAATTTGTCGGCGGAAAACTCAAAATAAAACTGCCGTCATTGGCGCAGATTTTAGGAATTTCTGGTTGCTGCGTTTGCACTTGCGGCGACACATTGAGCAAAAACGTAATAGTTGCACAGCGATGATGAATAATGTAAGTGCCGCTTACGGCGGTTTTGCTGAAAACCGTGTCATAAACGGTAACAGGCAGTCTATCAACGCAAATATTTAGCGTGTCGTCAAATTCGCGCGGACGGACAAGCAAATCAAGCGTTACAATGCTGTCGCAGCCGTTGCGTGCAACCAAAGTATCAATGTAAATGTCTGTATTATTCAAACTGTCGCCGCCAAAATAGTACCATTCGCATTTGTAACTTGTATCTTTGTATTCATAACGCGAAATTGACAATTTTGTAAGATTCAGTTTTATAATAGTATCACAGCCCAAAGCATTTGTAATAGTATCATAATAAACGCCGCCATTTGTTAAAATT
>JAISKN010000301.1 GCA_031260925.1 Prevotellaceae bacterium
TGCAAAGATACAAATTTATTCCAAAATAATAACATATTTTTCGCACAAAAATTTTACATCTGACGGCAATAAAATTTTATCGCGTGAATTTAGAATGATATTATCGCGTTTTAACCAACTTCGAAACGTCTGCATAACAGATTGTTTATTTCACTTTCTGAGGTTAGTATAACAGGCAGTACAACAATCAACTAATCCCATATTTTTTATTTTGTAATATTGCAATTTTATTATTCAATGTTTCAATTAACTGATTAAGATTTTCAATAGTTTTGTCCTTTTCTTTACAGGAATTACAGAAGTTTTTTTCGGGTACATATTTTGTTGGGTGTGTTATCAAATCAATAATTGACACCTCTAATTTATCGGCAATTTCCAATAATTTTTCATAGGTTAAATTTTTGTTTCTTGTCAAATAACCTGAAAAAGTTGCTTGTTTTATACCTAACATTTCGGCTAAATTTTCTTGATTTATGCCTTTTTCCTTACGGATTTCCTCAATATTTTGTCTAATATCATTCATAACATAAAATTAAATAATTGATTTATAATAAGTTGCGTTTTTTTTGAAAAAAATATGCAAAAACGTTTGGCTAATATAGTAAAAAACCTATATCTTTGCAAAAAATTAATTTTCTAATTTTCTTAAATAATTAAACAATAATAAAAGGTTTAATTATTGGCAAAAAGGGAATAAAAGAGATGAAAGGCAAAATAAAAAGAACAATGTTTGGCACACCCGAACAAAATGGCAATGTAACAATTTTTCCGTCAGTTCCTGTTGAAATGTTGAAAAACGTGTGCGGACAAAAGTTGCGGACGGCTGCATACGTGCGCGTTTCTACCGACTCAATACAACAGGAAGGTTCGCAAATTTTACAGAAAGAATATTTTGAAAAATTAATAAAAAATAATATCGAATACGAATTTGCAGGAATATACGAAGATGACGGAATTTCAGGAACAAGTGTTGAGAAAAGAAAAGGTTTTTTGAAAATGATGGATGATTGCAAGGTAGGAAAAATTGACTTGATTTTAACAAAAAGTATTTCAAGATTTGCCAGAAATCTTGGTGATTTGTTACATTATATAGATATGCTGAACAACCTTAAATCGCCTGTCGAAGTGCGCTTTGAATCAGACAGAGTTTCTACCTTCGGAGTAATGGGCGAAATGCTTATAATGATACTGGGGCTTGTTGCGCAGGAAGAGTCCCGTCTTAAAAGCGAAGCAATTACTTGGGCAATAGACAAACTTTTTGCACAGGGAAAGTATTATGTACCTGCGGTTTATGGCTACACAAATGAGAAAGGACGTGATAAACCATTGATTATAAATGAAAATGAAGCCAAAATAGTGCGGTTATGTTATGCTATGACAGTTTCGGGGCATTCGCTCAACGAAATTGCAAATACGCTAAACTCGTTCGGCATAAAAAGTAGAACAGGCAAAACAAATTGGCAGCCGAGTGGAGTTGCCTCTTTGCTGTCCAACGAAAAATATGCAGGTAAATTAACAGCAAGGAAAACCGTAACGCCGAATTATAAAACGCATAAACCAAAAAAGAATGACGGCGAAAAAACGCAGTATCGTATTGATGATTATCACGCGCCGATTGTGCCTCCGCTTGCTTATGACGTAGCACTCAGAATATTGCAAAACAGACGGGGAAACATTAACGGCATTCCGTGCCTGAAAGCCGTGCCTGATGGCATTCTCAAAGGTTTTGTTACAGTAAATAAAAATGTGCGCGGCTATGAACTGAACGATTATACACAAGCGTCAACCAATTGGGAAAAAACGCTTTGTTTCCGAATAGCAGCAAAATACAACGAAATATCTAATCTCGCAATATTTGAAATGCAAAACGCCACAGCCACCGAAATACCGAGAAATATACACGACAACAGCAATAAAATAAACGAAAAGGAACTTTCTAAACTTGATTTTTAATTTTTTCTATAACCAATTTTGTTGTTTTTTCCAAATTATATTTTTGAATTAGGCATTTAATTAATATGTGTGAAATATTTAGTTTCAGTATATTATGAAATATTACGTTACAAATTAAAAATAAGAATAAAAAAAATAGTGCCATTGTGGGCTTGACCCGCAATCGTTAAATTATTGTATTTCAATTGATTGCTGTCAAGTCCGCAATGACACCTGACCCTTTAGGCTTATTTAAGTGCCTAATTCAATTATATTTTTTTGCCAACCCATACTCGTTTTAGAAATTCAAACAGAATGAAAAACCTGTAACTTGCTTTGTACCAGAATGTTTTGTTGCTTTTGCGGGCTGCTGTGGAGTTGGTATTTTCGTGTCGGCGATAGTCAATTAATGGAGTTTTTAGCAGGTTTAACGACTTTTTATGTTCGGCAATTAGTGCGAGCCATAAATCGTGCGGCGTTTTTGGCGGAAATGGCAGTGAAAACTCGATTAACTCTTTTTTGAAAGCCATACAACTACCTAAATATGAGCATTTTACAATATTTTTCAAAATTCCTTTTTTTGCGCCGACAAAATCGAAATATGAAGGGAAAAGTTCATTGTCTGCGCCGTCAATCACGCGGCAATCGTGTATAACTGCAAAATTTTCGCCGATTTTAGATTTTATTACGGCAACTTTATTTTCGTGCCAAATATCGTCTTGGTCGGAGAGAAAAATCAAATCGCCGTTTGCGTGTTGAATTGCATTTTCAAAATTTGCCGTAATTCTCTCAAAATCAAATATTTGCGTTTTATTATGCAATTCGTTTTGAAAAATTTTAATTCTCTTATCATCAAAATTTCCCAAAATTTCCAACGTCTTATCCTGCGAAAAATCATCAGAAACAATTACCTCGTCATTTTCGCCGATTTGGCAAAGAATTGACGACAGTTGCTGCCGAATATACTTTTCGCCGTTATATGTTGCAATGCAAACTGAAATCATTTTTTTGAAATTTTATAAAACAAATATTTAAAAATATTAAACGACTTATCTATTGCTTTGGCACATTCAAAACGTTGCTTGTTGCTTCTAAAACGGTGCATTAAAGTATAATCTTGTCTTTTCTTTTTTGCGCCTATTGTATTCTGCAAATGTTGCCGATACAACACTGTAACTTGTTTATTTCCAAATACATAACCTTTTTTTACAACGCATAAAGCGCACCAAATATCGTGCATTTCGGTTTTGTCAGTAATTGGCAAAACGCATTTTACAGCCGATTTATTCATTAAAACAGTGCAGCCTGTAACGGAATTTCTGACCGCAATATCATTAAAATTAGGAGTTTCTTTAAAAATTATGCCTGAAAAATCAAAAAAACTTTCCGAAATTATTTGCAAATTTTTATCAACAACTGTTAAATCTGTAAAAAACAACAAAGGGGTCTTTTTGCCTTGCTCATGCTCTTTTTTTTGCATTTGGGCAATAGAAAATTCAATTTTATTTTTCAGCCAAACATCATCTTGGTCGCAAAACATTATATAATCTTGCGTACTGTTTTTCAATAATTCATAAAAAGATTTCGCAGCACCAATATTGCCAAAATTGTCATTTTTGAGAAAAATTTTATCAGGGTATTTTTCGGAAAAATGCTGAATAATTTTCAGTGAATTATCTTGCGAGCCGTCATCTCTAATATTCAAAATCCAATCTATAAAAGTCTGATTTACAATAGATTGTATCTGTTCTTCAAGATATTTTTCACCGTTATATATGGAAAGTAAAATTTCAATCATTTTACAAAATTTTTATCATTTTTAGTAAATTCTTCTTCCCAATAAATTTTTGCTTTACGCATTTGCCGCTTTTTTATTTCGCCTTCTGAATAATTTTTTCTATCAAAAATTGTTGATGTGTCGTAAATATGGCTTTTGGAAAGTATAATATTGTGGTCAATATATTTTGCTCTTATAGTATTTATCGAATAAAGCAGTATTGCAACAATAAAAATCTGCCGTAAAATTACAGTATTCGCAAACCGATTTTTTGAATACAAAAATTGAAATAAGTAGACAATCAGAACTGGCAAAAAATAGGAACGCAACCTATTGAGAATATAATAATGCTGATAAAACACAATCAGTATAAAAACAGAAAAGAAAATAAACCACTGTAACTTCTTGTTACTCAAATTTTTATAATGATATGCAGCAATAAAAACTATCAGAATATAAACTATTAAAATTGTTTGAAACTTTTTACCCAACAATAAATGATGTTCAATAGAATTGTCACTGTCGCGCGAAAAACTGAAATTTTGCAAAATTGGCTCAAAAATATCTTTCAGTGGCAATATCATCATTACAACCAATACCCCAATAAGCAAATAAAAAGTTCGACGGTCTAACTGCATAATATATTTTATGCTCATAAAAAATAATGTTAGAACACTAATATAAATGCCTGATTTATGAAAGATTGACGTTAAAAACAAGAACATAAACGTTTTTAGATATTTATTTTCAGAAAATGCCAAAATCATTAAAATATAGAACGAAACAGACAAACATTGTCTGTATGCAGCAAAAATCAGATTATAATCAAGAATTACAAGAATTAAAAGCGCAACTATTTTTTTTGACGGAATTTTTTTGAAAATTTTATATATAACACAAAAGTAGAGCGTAGAAATTATCGCCGTCATTGCCCAAAAAGAAAAACCTAAATTTTTGCAAAGACTG
>JAISKN010000323.1 GCA_031260925.1 Prevotellaceae bacterium
GCAATGGCAAAACTTCCGCTAAAAACCATTTTAGACGGCAACGCCATTTTTGAGGAATTTAAGGGTGCATTGACAGAAAACTTTGTAATGCAGCAACTTATACTCAACGAAGAAAACGATATTTACTATTGGACAAACGACAACAGTACTGCCGAAGTCGATTTCGTAATTCAAAACGACAACGAGATTATTCCAATTGAAGTAAAGTCGGGTATAAATTTGCAGTCGGTCAGTTTCAAGTTTTTCTGCGAAAAATACAAGCCCACAAAAGCAATCCGCACCTCTCTTGCCGACTACAAAAAAGAAACTTGGATGACAAATGTGCCACTGTATGCGATTGGTATGGCATAATTAAAAATAATGCCTGTACGCAATAAAAACGCAGATTGTTAATCAATTAACAATCTGCGGTTTTATTTAATCCGCGTATTTTTTGGGCTTATTTAAAACGGCAATCTGTCGTCTAAAAACGCATATCTGTAATCTGTCGGCGGGTTAAGGTTTTCTTTGATTGCGCGGGGCGAAACCCAACGAACAAGGTTAAGGTAACTGCCTGCTTTGTCGTTTGTGCCGCTTGCTCTGCCGCCGCCGAATGGCTGCTGACCAACTACTGCGCCTGTCGGTTTGTCGTTGATGTAGAAATTGCCAGAAGAATGACGCAAAATCTTGTCTGCTGCAAGCACAGCGTAACGGTCATAGGCGAAAATTGAGCCAGTGAGCGCGTACGGCGAGGTCTCGTTGCAAATATTTAACGTTTTCTCAAAATCATTATCTTCATAGACAAAAATTGTGATAACGGGACCAAAAATTTCCTCTGCCATACTTTCGTAATCGGCTTTTTTCGCCTCTATCACTGTCGGCTCAACAAAGTAACCGACCGATTTATCGCATTTTCCGCCAAAAATCACTTCTGCATCTTTCGAGTTTTTCGCACGCTCAATATAGCCCGCAATATTGTCAAAACTTGCCTCGTCAATCACCGCATTTACAAAATTGCCAAAGTCGCGCACATCGCCAACTTTGATTTCTTCAAGCATTTCGCCCACATATTTTTTTGTGTCCGCCCAAAGCGATTTCGGAATGTACGCCCGCGATGCAGCCGAACATTTTTGCCCCTGATACTCAAACGAGCCGCGCACGATAGCCACAGCAAGTTCCTTTGCATTTGCGCTTTTGTGTGCAAAAATAAAATCTTTGCCGCCTGTTTCACCCACAAGTTTCGGGTAAGTTTTGTATTTGCCGATATTTTCGCCGACAGTTTTCCAAAAACTTTGAAAAACAGCAGTCGAGCCAGTAAAGTGAATGCCAGCAAAATCGGGGTGATTAAGCACCACATCGCTGATAACGCTGCCTTTGCCGGGCAGGAAATTAATCACGCCATCGGGAACGCCTGCCTCTTGAAGAATTTTCATTGCGTAGTAGTTCGACAAAATGGCTGTTGTGGCTGGTTTCCAAACAGTTACGTTGCCCATAAGCACAGGCGAAATGTTCAGATTGACCGCAATCGCAGTAAAATTAAACGGCGTAATTGAGTAGATAAAGCCCTCTAATCCTCTGTATTCCACACGGTTAATGCAGTCGGTAGTTGGCGAAAATGGCTGGTCGCTGTAAATTTGCGCAGCGTAATATGGATTAAACCGCATAAAATCGATTGCCTCGCAAGCAGAGTCGATTTCCGCCTGCATCGCGTTTTTGCCCTGCCCAAGCATACAGGCAGCGTTTATCAGATAGCGGTATTTTTTGGAAAAAAGTTCCGCAGCGCGCAAAATAATGCTTGCCCTGTCAACGTATGGCATTTCAGCCCACTCTTTGCGGGCTTTGAGTGCGGCATCAATCGCCATTTTCACCTCTTTTGCGGTGCATTGGTGATATTTTGCCAAAACGTGAGAGTGGTTGGTCGGCATAGTAACCTTGCCGATTTTGCCCGTTCTCACCTCTTTTCCGCCGATAATAAGCGGGATTTCGATTTCGGTTTCGTATTGACGTTCAAGTTCTTCAATAAGAAGTCTTTTTTCTTGCGAACAAGATTCATACCCAAAAACAGGTTCGTTTTTAGGTGCTGGAAATTGGAATAATGCGTTGTTCATATTTTATTTTTATTTTATAAATTAAGAGTTTTTATTTTTTATTTTCCCACATATTTATCGTGCAGTTCTTTTGCATATTTCAAACACAAAGTATCGTTTGCGTTTATCAGACGTGCGTCAAGTTTGGGGATTTTTACTGTTTGACCAGGTTTCAAGTCGTTGGGCTTTGTGAGCGCACCTTTGTTCGCCTCGTAAATATAGACCCAAAAATCTTTTTTTCCGTAATGTTTTTCAGAAAGTTTTACAAGCGTAGTGCCTTGTTCCACCTTGTCCTGCGTAATAAATTCTGTGTAAGTTCGCGGCTGTTGAAATATAAGCGTATCAATTTTTAAAGTGTCCTGCTCAATTTTCAGCGTGTCGGTGAATGTTGTTGTATCGGGCAAAATTTCCGTTGGTTTTTCCTTTTTTTCAAAAAGAGTTTTACCTTTTTCAAAAACATTTATTCCGAAATTTTTAACATTTTCAAAATGCTGCGGTTGAAAATAAAAATATGCCGCAACGCCGCCAACAAGCAAAATCGCAATCAAAAGCCAAAGCCACCATTTCGATTTTTTATTGTCAAGTTTTTCGTCATAAGGAATATATGTAAAAGTGTTCGCCTTAACCTCGTAAGGCTGTTGGAGTTTCTGTCCGAAAAATTCAGTGGCAGACTTGCGTTGCGCAATCTCTTTTTCATCTAATTCTTTTTTTTCTTCGGACATCGGCTCAATGTTCTCTTCAACAGGTTTTTCCTCCGCTTTTATTTCGATTTTCTCTTCAACAGGCTTTTCCTCTTCTTTTATTTCAATTTTTTCCTCAACAGGCTTTTTCTCTTCTTTTATTTCGATTTTCTCTTCAATCTGATTTTTTTCTTTAATCTGCTCAACAATTTTTTGCTCAGCCTCTTTTTTCTGGTTTTCATTAATTTTTTCAACGACAGGCAACTCATTTTCTTGTGTCTTAACATTCATACTCATATCTTGCGTCTTGATACTCATATCTTGTGTCTTGATACTTGTGTCTTGATACTTGATACTTGCGTCTTGTGCCTCAACCTCCTGTATATCAGCCAAAATAGTTTTTATTTCAAGAGCCTGTTTTGCAAGTTTTTTCAACGGCAAATTTTCTTTTGACAAATCAATTTTTTCGTCAGAATTAAGTAATTCGTTCAAATAAGAGTCGCTGTTAAAGCCCAAACGATAATGTCCTGCGATTTCGATTTCCTCGCCTGTATTGACATCAACGCTTTTGCGCGGTTTGTTCCAAATCAATTTGAAAGTTCCCAAACCGCTAATTTTCAGGACTTTATCTTTATCAATAGCCTGCGTAAAAATTTCTTGAAAATTATCCAAAAAACTTTCAATTTCCGCCAAAGTTGCACCCGATTTTTGCGCAACGAGTTCCGCAATTTCCTTTGTACTTATCTTTTCTGTCATACTGTCAATGTTTTAAGGTGATTTTTTAGTGCAGCCGAAGATTTAAACGCGACCGCTTTTTTCGCAGGAACGGTGTAACTTTCCTTTGTAGTTGGGCTTATCGTGGTGCGTTCCAAGCGTTGGTGCTGCTCAAAATAGCCAGCCGAAAGGAAAGGTGTTTGATTTTCATCTACAATATTTTTGCCGATTACATCAACAAAAGCCTGCATAAAACTTCCGACTTTTTTCTGCGAAATATCCAATTTTTTGCTCAATTCCGCTATTAATTCTTTGTTATTCATTTGAAAAATATTTTTATATAATAGAATTTTCTACAAATTTTTCCATATTATTCGGATTCTGTCTGCAATCCCAAATCGCAACAACAAAAACAGTTTCCATATCATAATTAATAAAATAGATAATTTTGTAATGTTTTCTTACTACAAGCGAACGAAAAACTACAACAAAACCATCAAGCAATGGTTCTTTTGCGGCTTTTTCAGGAAATTGTTTTAAGCCTTCTATTGCATCAAGAATATCATTAAAAATATTTGAGGCTACAGATTCACTTTTGATTGCATAATAATCAAAAACACTATGCAAATGCCTTTCGGCTTCTGGCAATATTATTACGTTCATTTATAACATACTGATTTCTAATTGTTTCAATAGACTTTCCGCAGCCAAGTTCTGCATCTGAAATACCTTTTAGTGCAATATTTTTCAACTGTTCTGTTGAAAATTGGCAAGGTGGTGTATCTTGATACTGTCGCTTGTTGAGATTAATGAACGCCATTATTTTTGCCAAAACCATTGCGTTGTTTTCGGCAAACACAGCCTCAAAAATTTCCATTTTCTTTGAATTTAATTCTAACGTACTCATTTTTATATTAAATAATATTTTTGTGCAAAGTTAGCCATTTGTTACCAAATTGCAAAATAGAAAATAACAATTTTTTTTAAAAATTCTATTTTGTTGATTTTCAGGCGTTTAAAAATTTGTTATGGCTCAAGTTTAAAATAGCGTTGTTATATTAAACGCAAAGTACGCAAAGTTTTTTTTTAAAATTTTTATGTAATATGTTGATTTTTAGTGCTTTATTTTATTTTTTATCTATTGGATAAATTTTTTTTAAGTACGCAAAGATAAAAACTTAAAAGTTTTTCTTAGCGTCTTCGTGGCTT
>JAISKN010000096.1 GCA_031260925.1 Prevotellaceae bacterium
TGGAAAGAGTTTGACAAGTTTGGCATTTCTTTTGACTTTTTGAAAAAGAGCGGCGGCACAGAAAAACTTTTGGACAACAAAAAGACGGCACTTTTACCTGTGTCAATCAAACTTGACGAAAATTCCGCCATAAAAACCGATGCCCGTTTTTCGTTGAAAAAACTCTCTGACGGCAGATTTGCCCCTTCTGCTCATTGCATTCGCAAAGAGGCGGATTTGCGCGATTATTTCGGCGTGAAATTTACCGAAGAAGACAGGCAAAACCTTTTAGAAACTGGCAATCTTGGCAGAATTATCACGCCTGAATATTCCAAAGGGGAAAAAACGCCTGTGCTGCTTTCTGTCGATAAATTGACAAACGAACTCGTTGCTTTCCGTTCCGAAAAAGTTGCCGTTCCTCAAAATGTAAAAGGCATTGAACTAACTGAAAATCAGCAACTTGACCTGTCGCAAGGCAAAGCCGTTTTTCTTGAAAATATGACATCAAAAGAGGGCAACCCCTTTTCTGCCTTATTTCAATTCAATGCCGACAAGCGCGGTTTTGAGTTTATTTACGACAACGGACAAAAGCAGGGTCAAAATTCCGAAGTAGATTTGAGTTCTTTTCGCAAAAAGCCGTTGAGCGAAGAGCAACAGGCGAGTTTAAAAGAGGGTATGGCAGTGAAAATCAATGGCTTAACCGACAAAAACGGTAAGGGTTACGGCGGCTATATTGTGTTGAACAAAGACACAGGCAAAATTGATTTTATGTTTCCGCAGCATTACGAAAAGGCGTTGTCAGAGGGCAAAATCAAGCCCGACACGCGAAAAATTCAGGAGGACAAAAAGCAGGAAGACAAGCAGGAACAGGCACAAAAAAAAACTGAAAAACCGAAAAAATCAAAGGGAATGAAAATGTAAATCAGTTTGAAATTTCAGATTTCAAAATTTCAAATTTTAAAATTTTGTTGGTTGCTCTGCCGTTTTCGGCAGAGTTTTTTTTGCTTTTATTTTTGATAAATTGCGGCTTTTTGCCGCAAAATTTCTACGCTTTCCTTTATTTTTTGCTGTTTTTTAATTTCCCGTTTTTTTTATGCAGTAAGCAATCTTGCGTGCGTTTTGAGTTTTTGAGGTGCAAAGATAGTTACGAAATTAACGCGGACATTTAAGGTAAAATTTGCATATTTTTTGATTTTTATTTGCGCAAATTTTGATTATTATTTTTGCAAGGTTATACAAAGTTTTGAAAAAAAATTAAAAAAATCTTCCTTTGAATTTTCAGAGGAAGATTTGATTTTTTATTGCAAAGAGTATTTTTTTAATTTTTTTTCAAAAACCTTGCACCGCTAAATTTCTACTCTCTGTTTTGCACATCAAAAACTCAAAACTCACGCCAGATTCTTTATACGAATAAAAAAAATGTCATTAAAAACAGCAAAAAAATATCAAAAATCTAAAATCTACAACACAGAGTTCATTTCCGATTAAAAAATTAAAAAAAAACGTAGTGTATTGATTATCAAAATATTAACAAAAAAAATACAGACATAAAAGTTTGTAGTAATAAAAATAATAATTAAAATTTCACGATTTTTGAAATCGTCAAAAAACTATGAGTACCACTCAAACAAACGGCGCGAAAACAGCGCAACAGACAACAACAGCAGCAGCGACAAGCGCAGCAGCAAAACAGGCGGAAACGGCAGCAACAAAGCCCGCCCCGCAGGAAAAACCCGCCGAGAAATCGGAAACGCAACCGCAAGAGGTAGTAAAAATTCAGTTGCAGCCACTGCCACAACCCGCAGAGCAGCAGCCGACAATAAAAATGCCGACTTTGCAGGAGTTGAAAAACAGAACGCAAATTTTGTTCAGTTTGCAGGAAAAGCACACCGAATTAACGGAAAAACGTTTGTCGCTCGACAAATTCGCAATCTCAAGCGACAACCAGAACGCCACAGTAACCATTACAGACGTGAAAGGGCAGAAATTTACATCAAACAACCCGAACACCATCGGCGAAGTGATTAAATTGTGGAAAGAGCAGTTTGACACGGCGATTAACGAGGTAGAAAGCAAAATTTTTGAAACCTACCAATTTAACAACCCGCAGGGCGTTGAAGTGGCGGAATTGAGAAAAGCCGCTTAAACAAAAAAGGGGGCGGAATAGAAACAGACAAAAGGAAACGAAAACCGCCCCATTTTTTAACTTAATTTATTAATTATCAAATATTTATCAATATGAAAGCGAACAATATTAAAACGAGAGAAAACCGCGAAAACTTTAAAAAGTTTTGCGAGCCGTTTTTGGCACTCAAAAAAGAGGGCAAAATAAACAGCGTAAATGATTGTCTGACAAAAGTTTATAGCGAACAGGGACACACCATTTTAAAGAAATGGACAGATTGGCAAGCCGAAGGCAAACGCATAAAAAAAGGCGCGAAAGCGTTGTATTTATGGGGGCAAAAAGAAACCAAAATATATGATAATCAGGTAGTTACTCATTATCCAATGTTGGTTTTTTATTCAGAAAATCAAGTTTTTTAAAAGGAGGCAAAAAATGAATACATTTAATTTTGATAAAAACAAGGTTGAAATTTTGGACTTTTCAACGTTGAAAAGAACGCACAAAGAAAATGATATTTACGGCAATCCCTTGCGCGGAATGTATCATTATCAAGTAATCGAAAATGTTGCAGAACTTGCTGACAATCATAATCTTAACTATGAAATAGAGGAGATTTTTGCAACGCAGAACAGCAGCCGACAAAGCCCCGCCGTTGTGATTTTGCCGCAGGTAGAGGAAACATACGGCAAAAATGCAGTAGAGGCGCATATTTTGCGAAAGGTATATACAACGCTGAAAATCAGCGATTTACAAAACGGCGAAACGTGCGGAAACGTTGTAATTGCCAACCACCAAGACGGACTTGCTTTGGCTGTCGGGCAGCGGGTAATGATTTGTAAAAATCAGTGCATTTTACGCGCCGACAACATTTTTCAGAATTTTGGGAATAACAAAATAACTGAAAGTCAGATGTTTAAAAGCATTGATAATTGGTTTTTAAATTTTGCAGAGTACAGAGAAAAGGACTTGCGAATTTTGGAACGAATGAAACAGATTGAACTCGCGAGGCGCGATATTTTTGAATTAATCGGACTTTTGACAGCGATAAGAGTTGCAAACGACAATCTGAAAAATTGCAGTTTAACGCGCGGAAATTACCCTTTAAATCAGGCGCAAATCTCACAATTTACGGAAAATATTTTGCTTGAAAGCATAGAAAACGGCAAAGAAAGTTTCACGCTTTGGGAAATTTACAACATTGCAACGCATTTGCAAAAGCCCGATAAAATGGAGATACAAAACATCATTCCTCAAAATTTTGAATTGTTTAACGTAATAAAAGAAAAATATTTAGAGTTATGAAAAAAAGGAAATTAAAAACGGAAAAATTAAATCCAACACGCAAAAATCGTGTTGTTGCAGTTGCAAAAAAAATCAGTTTTAACGAGTTTATGGCTTGCGAAAATTTAAGCGATTACGAGTTTCAACTAATGATGCAAATGTACGCATAACAGCGTAAAACAGGCGCAAAAAGCACTCTGAAAAGCAATAGCAGAGGGCTTTTTCGTGCGGCGGTTACTTTTCTTTTTGTTCCGTAAAAAGAAAAGTAACAAAAGAAAAATCGGCTACTTTTTTACTTTCGGGTAAAAAAGTTAGCAAAAAAGTTCTATAAAAAATTTTATATGAAAATTCTAACAGATTAATTTTTTTTGCGGCAACAATATTTTTTATTGTGGAATTGAAATGTACTGATAATTAGCGCATTAGCGAAAACTTATATACTTTCTATGTGGTTTTATTCTGTTCCTATGTGGTTTTGAAATTGCTGTAAAAAAAAATCCGCAACACTTCTACTTTGCGAATTTTCTCTAAAAAATTTAATTTTTGCTGTCTTATAAAACTCAAAACTCAAAAAAATCTTCGTCTATTTTTTCAACATCTTGAATATCAATGCTTTTCTTGTTCGATTTTTCAAAAGAAAATGCAAATTTCAGTTTCAAACCGATTGAAAAAGGTTGTAGTTTCGTATTTTGTAAAACAGAGTTAATTATCGGATTTTCAGGCGTTTGACGATTATATTCAACCGTTCTCTCCATTGCTTTTTTGCTTTTTAGCAAATCAAATAATCCATAATCGGCAAAAACTCCAGAATAAAGCCATTTTCCGTTTCCCAAATTCCACTTTCCGCCTAACTCAAACACGCCATTTAATGCTACCTTTAATGGCTGATTTTCAGTGCTTTGCTGCATAAAAAAATCGCCGTAACCCAAATCGTTTTGCCAAATTTCCGTCTGATTATATTGCGGGTAA
>JAISKN010000150.1 GCA_031260925.1 Prevotellaceae bacterium
CCAAATCACCAAATAAACAAATCACCAAATAAACAAATCACCAAATAAACAAATCACCAAATCACCAAATAAACAAATCACCAAATCACCAAATAAACAAATCACCAAATCACCAAATAAACAAATCACCAAAATATTTATGTCTGAAAACGTAAAAATATCATTACAATTTGCGCTTTTTGCGCTGCTGCAAGTGCTGATTTTCAATCAAATACATCTTTTTGGGCTTGGTTGCGTGTTTGTTTACTGTTATTTTATAATTACGCTGCCGTTCAACAGAAAACAGGGCTGGGTAATATTTCTCGGCTTTTTGCTCGGCGCAATCATTGATATTTTTACGCAGGGTTATGGCATTCACGCCTTTGCAACAACATTAATTGCATATTTGCGCCCGTATATTGTAAAAATTTTCGTTAATGCACCCGATTGGGAAACACTCAAAAAGTCAAGCAACATACACGATGTTTCGTTTTTTTATATCGCAACGCTGATTGTCATACACCATTTTACGCTTTTTATTTTAGAGGCATTTTCATTCAAATTATTTTTTGTTGTAATTTATAAAACTTTTATTAGCAGCATTTTAACAATAATATTTGTACTTTTAGTTCGAGCAGTTTTTCATAGAAAAAGAACTTAATGATTAGTGGTCAGTGCTTAGTGGTTAATGGTTAATTTTTAATTTTTAATGATTAATTTAAGAAAACTAATAATAACAAATAACAACTAATAACTAACGACTAATAACTAACCACTGACCACTAACCACTAATCACTAACAAAGTGAGAGATAAATATAAAAATAGAGCGATTTTCATCAGAATTTTCATTGCTGTGGTGGCAGTGATTTTGATTGCGCAACTAATTAATTTACAGTTAGTTAAAAATTATCGCGAGCAATCTTTAATGAACGCCGTTTATGTAAAAACCTCTTATGCTCCGCGCGGTTTGATTTATGACAGAAACGATAAACTTCTTGTCTTTAACCAGCCTGTTTATGACATTGCAATCACAATGAAAACACTCAACTCGCTGCAAAAAAACGGCACGCCGATTGATACAAACAGCCTCTGTAACGCATTGAATATCAGCAAAGAAAATTTTATTTCCAAATTGGAAAACATAAAAGATAAACGAAAAAATCCATATTATTCTCCGTTAGTTCCGCAGATTTTATTAACACAGTTAAGTCCATCAGATGCGTTTGCCCTGAAAGAAATTTTGTGGCAATTCAAAGGCATTTTTCTGATTGAAAGGACAATGAGGCAATATTCGTATCCAAATGCAGCGCACGCACTCGGCTCAATCGGCGAAGTGTCAAAGGAAATTTTGGCAAAATACGACACAATTTATAAACAGGGTGATTATGTCGGACTTTCAGGCGTGGAAAAGCAATATGAGGAGGCTTTGCGCGGCGAAAACGGCAAGGAGTATATTTTGCGCGGTGCAAAGGGCGATGTTTTTGACGAGCGCGGCAATGCCATTAATGGACGCTACAAAAACGGCGAACTTGATAAATCGCCAACAATAGGCAAAACTCTGAAAATTACGTTAGACATTGATTTACAGGCTTATGGCGAACTTTTAATGAAAAATAAAGTTGGCAGCATTGCAGCAATCGACCCAGAAACGGGGGAAATTCTTGCGCTTGTTTCCTCGCCGAGTTTTTCGCCCGATACGCTTGTCGGCACAAAGCGCAGTGCAAATTATCTCAAACTTTTGAATGACCCGTACAGACCGCTGCTTGACAGACCTTTAATGGCGCGTTACCCACCAGGAAGTACATTTAAAACTGTGAATGCGCTCGTTTTTGAACACGAAGGAATTATTGACAAAAATACGCGCTACCCTTGCCACGCGGGCTATGTTATCGGCAGTTTCAGAGTGGCTTGCCACAATCATTCTTCGCCGCTGGACTTGTCGAACTCGATTTCAAATTCCTGCAACGCCTATTATTGCGCTGCTTTGCGGGCAATGCTTGACAATAAAAAATACGGCAACATTCAAAACGCTTTTAATCAGTGGCGCGAAGATATTTTGTCGTTTGGTTTTGGCAAAAAACTCGGAATTGATTTTCCAAACGAAAACAACGGCGGAATACCAAAAACAGAGCGTTACGATAAAGTTTTTGGTAAAAAATGGAAAAGCCTCAATGTTGTGTCGCTCTCGATTGGGCAGGGCGAAATTATTGTTACGCCCATTCAGTTGGCAAATCTGGCGGCAACAATCGCCAATCGCGGTTTTTGGGTGCGTCCGCACATTCTAAAAGAAATGGAGGGTGCGCCGCTTGACACAATGTACACCAACAAACAATATACGGTGGTTGAGCCTGAATATTTTGAGCCGATTGTGCAGGGAATGGAATGGGCGGTAAATGGCGGCGGCAGCGGCAGCACTGCGCGTATTGCAAACCTGAATGATATTGGAGTAACTGTCTGCGGAAAAACAGGAACGGCAGAAAACCCGCACGGCGGCAATCACTCGATTTTTATGGCTTTCGCACCAAAAGACAACCCGAAAATTGCCATTGCAATCGTAGTAGAAAATGCGGGGTTCGGTGCAACTTGGGCTGCTCCGATTGTATCATTAATGATTGAAAAATATCTAAAAGGCTCAATCGCCGACAACAGAAAATGGCAGGAAGAACGCATTGT
>JAISKN010000153.1 GCA_031260925.1 Prevotellaceae bacterium
ACAGATGACACAGATTTAACGGATAAACACAGATAATAAATAAAACGCAGATTATTAATTAATAGTCTGCGTTTTACGTTATAAAATAAAATCATCTGTCATTCCCGCGCAGGCGGGAATCTCATTTATACAATGAAGTAAGGGGATTCCCGCCTGCGCGGGAATGACAGATTACTTTATTTTATAACATAAAACGCAGACTATTAATTAATAATCTGCGTTTTATTATATTATCTGTGTTTATCCGTTAAATCTGTGTCATCTGTGTGCCAAAAATTCCAAAACCTTTTTTTTATCTTTAACTAAATGGTTTTTAAGTTCTTGCAAAGAATTAAATTTTTTATCTTCTCTAATAAAATGTTTGAGTTTGAGCGATATTTTTTGATTATAAATATCTTCGCTGAAATCAAAAATATTTACTTCGATTGTTAAATTTTTTCCGTCAAGCGTAGGGCGATTGCCAATATACAACATTCCGATGAAAACGCCGCTTTTTATCTCAACTTCAACAGAATAAACACCCGCTTTTGGAATCTGCTTTTGAAAATCAACACTCAGGTTTGCAGTCGGAAAACCGATTGTTCTGCCAATTTTTTCGCCGCTTTTTACAATGCCTGAAATTGAATATTCTCTTCCAAGCAAATCTTTTGCAGTTTCAACATTGCCATCAATAAGCAATTTTCTAATTTTTGACGAACTAACTCCCTGATTATCAGGCAAATAAAGTGGCTCGCACTGCTCTACTTCAATTCCGAGCGTTTCTCCAATAATTTTATACTGCTCAAAATCTGAAATTTTGTCCGCTCCAAATCTGTGGTCATAACCGATAATCAATTTTTCTACAGAGTAATTATTTTTAAGAAAAAGTAAAAAATCTGCCGCTTTCATCGAAGAAATTTCGTTATTGAAATCAAGCAAAAGGCAAAAATCAGGGTTAATTTCGGAGATTAAATCAAGTTTTTCGTTTTCAGTTGAAAGTAGGGGTAAAGCGTGCCTTGCCCCTACCTCGTTCAATGTCCCTAAAAAACTTTGCGGGTGATTTTTAAAAGTTACCACAAGCGAGCAAAAATTCGATGAAACCGCCGTTTTTTTGAGTTTTTCCAATAAAAAACGATGACCAAGATGTACGCCGTCAAAAAAACCTATTGTGGCGCAGGTTTTTTCTTTAATAATATTTTCTTGCGATAAAATTTGCATTTTTTTATTTGGTTTTTTCAACCCAATTTTCAAAGTTTTTCAGCACCATTTGCAAAAATTCTACTGTGTCAGGCACAAATTCGCCGTTTTCCATTGATGATGAGGCATCTAAATAAACTTCGGGCTGATTCATTACATTCATATTCAAAAAACTGCATACATTTTTTAAATGCTGCACTGCGCCAAAACCGCCGATTTTACCGAGCGAAACGCCAACGATTGCAGCAGGTTTTTCATTCCAAAGGTTTTGTCCGTAGGGGCGCGTTGCCCAATCGATTGCATTTTTCAGCACACCGGGAAAAGAGCGGTTATATTCTGGCGTGATAAAAATAACGGCATCAGCCTGTTTTACTGCATTTTGCAAATCTTTTACCGTTTGAGGCGGATTATTTTCCAAGTCCTGCGAAAAATAAGGCAAAGCCGAAATATCGAAAGTACCAAAAGTTAAGTTTGTGTTATTGTGCTTAACTATCTGATTATAAACGGTTTTAGACAAAGAATTTTGACTAATTCCACCAATTAATACAAGAGTTTTCATATTTTTTTATATTTTAGTTGTTAATAAATTTTTAAGCAAAGTTAAATATTTATTATGTATCTCACACTATATTTTCTATCAATAATATTAAAGAAGATTATTGATGTTATAAATAAAAAGGCAAGTTAATTTTGCCTTTTTATTTTACAGATAATTCTTTAAGATTTGTTCTTTTTGCTTTGGAATTTCAATTTTCTTGTAATCTCGGCTTATGATAGTAACCACAATGAGAATCATAATCAATTTCAAAGTCTAATTTAAACCTTGCAATATGATTTTTTCTTTGGTATTCATCTATTTCATAAAAATCCAAATTATAACCATCACAAAAATTTCTCGCCCAAACTAATTCAGTAGCAACAAGATGATAATTATACCAATGCTTGCCGTTCCCAAAATATCTATTAGGATTTAATTTGTTGGTTTCTAATGCCTTTAATATTTTATCTGCAAGTTTCTGTTTCATTTTTATTCAAAATCTATTTCTATTTTTGATATTTTGTCTAACTCTTCTGAAATACTTTTTTTGATTTGTGCTATTTTTTGATATTTTTCGGCAATTTGTTGTTGGGCGAACAGGTCAAAATTTCCTTTGGAATTGATAGGAATTTTTAAAATTATATTGGAGTTCAAAATAACATTTGTCATTACTTTTTTATTTGCTGTTCCTGTTGCAATATTTCTAAAATTTAAAATTGCATTTATAAAAGGTAAATATATAGTACCAATAAATTCTTTTTTCAATGTCATTAACCCACATACATTTGTAATAGAAAATTTTCCATTACGACAAAATGTCGTTCCTGCATAAATACCATCAGTAGTCCAAGTAATACCTTCACAATCAAAATCAAAAGAATTTAAGTAGCCAAAAATTCCATTTTCTTTTGTGTTAGAAGAATAAACAGGAAATTCACCTGCATTGTCTGTTAAATCTTTTTTTGATATAACTCTACCTCTTATAAAATTAAACAGATAATTTATTGAAACCTCGTTATATTTATAATCCGTTTCAATTTCAATATTCAATCCCTCTATCTGCTTTTTGTAATTTTCAATTTTGGCTTGTAAATCTTTAATATATTCGTATTGCTCTGCAAGTTCAATCTGTTTTCCTAAATCGAAAACTTCTTTATTGTTTATAGGAATTTGAATTTTAATAGGTTGTATTTTATCTAATCCACATTTATTTAAGAAAGAGAATCCTCCCCTTAATAAATTAAATTCGATAATAAATTTCAAATATTTTTTTGACAAACAATTTTCAAACTCTTTCTTTACAACAAATGCTCTATGGTCTTCATTTGTTGTAAATCTATGGTCGCGAATAAAAACATATCCAACAGAGCCATTTCTGTTCCAACTCAAACAGTTTTCATAATATTTTATGTTTGGCAGGTTATCTTCAATATAACCTAATACAGATTCTTCATCTTTTGAAGACGCATAAACGGGAATATTTCCTTTGTGTTTCTCGCAAAATTCTTTCGTGATTTTGGAATTTGTTGAAGGAAAATTGAAAATGTCGCCAATTTTTACTGTTTGGAAAGTTATATTAGATTTTTTTTTTTCATTGAGTTCTATAATTTCTTCCTTAAAACTCAAAATGTTATTAGCAACTTCTTCTATCAATTCAGGTAATTCTTCAAATTTTATAGTTTTATCTTCTTCAACGATACCTAATTTAATTTGCTCTTCTTTACTCCACCATCGTTCAATATTCCAATAACTTTCAGGGTCAAATTTTTCAATCGGTTGAATTTTACAGCGTTTATCACTGAATTTGAACGATTTTTTTGCATTTTTGAATTGATTAAACCAATCTACTGCTTCGTTTAAATCGTCTTGTTCGATAGCAAAACGATAAATATCGCGACTTTCGCCAATTTCGCTTACCAAATAAGTAAAAACAGGGTCTGTTTGTTTCTCTGTCTTATTCTGCTTTTTGGTAAGGCAAAGAATATAAGTTTTCTTTTGCGTTGTAAAGAATGTTTTTAACGGCAAAGAAATTATACCATCAATAAAGCACTCGTCTAAAATATATTGTCGCAAGTTTTTATCATTTTGTCTATTAAAGATACCATCAGGCACAACAACAAATGCCATTCCGCTCGGTTTTAATGCACGAATAATCCATTCCATAAATAAACCTTCAACACCCATTGCATTGATTTTGTAATGGCTTTGAAGATTGCTTTTTATAATTTCTTCTTTCAAATTGCTGCTGCCTGTGGTTACATACGGCGGATTGGTCAAAATTAAATCTATTTTACCCTCGTAACTCACATCGCGCAAAGTGCCGAGAATATTTTTTGTTTTCAGTTCAAAAGTTTCATTGAAAAGTTGGGAAAATTCAGGAGTAATATCTGAATGTTTGCGTATCATATCCGACATATAAATCAGCATATTGGCTTTGGCAAGAATAATTGTTTTTTGTTCTTCTTTGTCAAAACCTTTGTCTTTGCCTACAAGTGTAATTTTAGGAATTAATTTTTTGTTTTTTACCTCGTAAAAATGCTCAATATTATTATTTATCAAAAGCGGCTCAAGTAAAAATTTTCCTACTCCACACGCAGGGTCGCAAATCGTAATACCTTCTTTTATTTCCGATTCAGCCATTTTTACCATTGAGCGAACTACCTTTAATGGCGTAAAATATTGTCCCCAATTCTTTTTGCTGATACTTTCCTTTAAAAAGGTTTCAAACAACTTGCTTTTAAAATCCTTATCAATGTTTCGCAATTCGCCGCCGCCTTCTTTTTCATCGCCAAATTTTCTCAAGATTTTGTGAAAAACTGTACCAAATCCATCAACAGCCTCATCGTCTTTACTAACGAAAATTGTGCCGTTTATTATAGTGGTATTATCATCAGAAGAAACGGGAAACAAGTCCTTTTTTATGTGTTTTCGAACATTATCAGCATAATATTTTAACACAATATTTTCATCTTCTTTTTCAAACATTTTCATTATAAAATCATAATTCAAATGTTCTTTCAAAATACCTAAATCGCTTAAATATTTGAAAATAAATAATTCAACAAAAGAATACAAACAATTTTCAGGCGTTGCGCCCGCTGCCATCCATAAATCCTGCCAAACACTTTTCGCCAATCGTGTAGGGTCTTTTAATCGCGGCTCTTTTATTTGTGAGTTATTTTTATCTATGCTGTCAATAATTTGTTCCATTAATTTGGGCAAATCTGAATTTTTATAATCAAATTTTACCTTTAAAATGTTGCCTTTTTCGTCTAAAATCTCTTCTCCATTGAAAGCATTAATCCAAATTGTATCAACGGTGTCGGTTAAAATTAAAATTTTTGCATTTAGAACTTGTGCGACATCTAAACCTTGCTTTAAAGCATCTGCTTTTTGTTTGGCTGTTTTAAATTTAGAGGTGTCCTTATTTTCTACAATCGCAATTACTTCTTTTTTTGAAGTAATTATGCCGTCAGGTTTTCTTTTTTCAAAAGATTTATAATCTTTTTTTGGAATTATTCCTGCATTTTTGAGCGCGTTGAGCGTAGTACTTCCGATATTTCGGAAATCCCATTTCCCAATTTTTTCGGGATTATCAATTAAATCTCGTTGTAAAAGTTCTTCGCTCATAATATTATTTTTTTAAATGACAAAATGTAATGCGTTGATTATCAAATAGTTATTCATTTATAATAAAAATATAAATTTGTGCAAAGATAATGATTTTTATTTGCCTCGCAAATATTTTTATGAATTTTTAACTATTTTCAAAAAATAATCTCTTATTAACTCCGCCTTTTTTGTTCCGACAACTTTTTCAATCTCGATGAAATCGGCAGTTTTTAATCTTTTTATGCTTTTGAAATAGGTTAAAAGAGCGGATTTTGCTTTTTCGCCGATGCCTTTAACCTCGTCAAGTTCTGATTTAGTTTGATTTTTGCTGCGTTTGTCGCGGTGAAAAGTTATTGCAAAACGATGAACTTCGTCTTGCATTTTGGTGAAAAACTTAAAAATTCCGCTCGTTGGTTTTAGCCCAACAACCATAGACGGAAAGCCAATCAGAATTTCTTTTGTTCTGTGTTTTTCGTTTTTCGCAAGTCCAACAATCGGAATGTTCAGATTTAACTCGTCTTCTACAACTTTGCGAATTGCCTCCATTTGCCCCTTTCCACCGTCAGCAATTATCAAATCGGGCAAAGGCAAATTTTCAGTAACCAACCGCAAATAATGTCTGTGTACAACTTCCATCATTGAGCCGTAATCATCTTGCGTGTCAGCAGTTTTGATAATGAATTTTCGATAATCGGCTTTTGACGGTTTCAAATCTTTATATGCCACACACGCCGCCACAGCATCGCTGCCGGCAATGTTTGAATTATCAAAAATCTCGATGAAACGGGGCATTTTTGACAAATGCAGCAACTCCTGAATCTCTTTGAGCATTGCAATATTTTTCTGCGAGGAGTTTAGTTTTTCCTGCTGAATTAACCTGTCAAGTTTATATTGGCGAACATTTTTTTGCGATAATTCCAAAAGTTTTTTCTTATCTTTGATTTTCGGCACAATAAACTCCACGCCGTTTATTTCAAAATCTGGGACAAAAGGCACAATGATTTTTTTTGATTTACTCAAAAATCTGTTGCGCAACTCCATAATTCCCATCGAAAAAACATCTGCATCTGACTCTTCAATCTGCTTTTTGTACTCAATAGTAAAACTCTGAACAACCGCTCCCTGAACAATTTTGAGCATATTTATATAAAAATTCGGCTCGTCTTTGTCGTAGGCAAAAACATCAATATCATCATCATTAATGGTGGTAATAACTGTTTTTGTTTGGTATTTGAGAATTGCCTCGTATTTTTTTTTCAACTCCTGCGCCTTTTCAAATTTCATTTCGGCAGAAAGAATGTGCATTTGGTTAAGCAAAAAATCGGCAATCAAGTTGCTGTGTCCCTTGGCAATAGTTTTGATTTCGTTAATCATTTGATTGTAACTTTCTCTGCTTTGCAGCCCGCAACAAACACCCTTACAGTTTTTTATATGATATTCCAAACAAACTTTTTTGTACTTTTTTTTAGCAATATTTTCCTCCGTCAAAGGAAATTTACAGGAACGAATTTGATACAGTTCTCCGATAAGTTCAAGCAAAACATCAAGCGAGTGAATGATTGAATAAGGTCCGAAAAATTCCGCATTCGGAAATGTTCTGCGGGTTTTAAACACTCGCGGAAAATCCTCTTTTGTAATGCAAAGCCAAGGGTAAGTTTTTCCGTCTTTTAGCATTACATTATATCGCGGCTGATTTTTTTTAATCAAATTATTTTCCAAAAGCAGCGCGTCACTCTCGCTTTCGACCACAATATATTTTATGTCGGCAATGTTTCTGACAAGCACAGCTGTTTTTGGCGAATCGTGATTTTTGTTAAAATATGACAAAACACGTTTCTTTAAATTTTTTGCCTTTCCAACGTAAATTATAGTTTCCTCTTTGTTGAAAAACTGATAAACACCAGCAGAGTCAGGCAAATTTTGAAGAATATTTTGAAGATGTTGATTTGGCATTTTTTCTTAATTAAAAAAATTGTAACTTTGCATTTAATTTTTAAACAAATGAAAGATTTTGCAGCAATAGATTTTGAAACAGCAAATTGGTATAATACAAGCATTTGCAGCGTTGGTGTTGTAGTTGTGCGCGATGAACAAATTGCACACAAATTTTACAAACTTATTCAGCCAGAGCCAAATTTTTATTCGTATTGGAATACCAAAATTCACGGACTTACAAAAATTGATACTGAAAACTCTCCCGTTTTTCCTTACGTTTGGGCAGAAATTTCTCCATTGATTGAAAATTTACCGCTCGTTGCACACAACAGTCCTTTTGACGAAGGCTGTTTAAAAGCAGTTTTCAAAACCTACCAAATGGACTACCCCGATTACAAATTTCATTGCACTTGCCGAGCCTCGCGAAAGTTTTTTGGCAAAACGCTCGAAAATCATCAACTTCATACCGTTGCTGCGGCTTGCGGCTACAACCTTGCAAATCATCACCACGCTTTAGCCGATGCCGAAGCGTGCGCAATAATTGCATTGAAAGTCTTTTAGTTTTAGTCCACTGATTACACAGATTAACACAAAAATTAGAAATCATTAATTTTATATAGATAAATTATTTTATTTATGAATTGCTTCGCTCATTTTCCAAATCTCGAAGTAATCTCTAAATAATAAAGCAATGCCCCAAATTATAATTTGTGTTAATCAGTGTAATCAGTGGACTAAATTCCTTAAAAATGTATCAAACTTTTCACATCAACATCTTTGTCAAAAACTTTTGCGCCTTCCAAAAAATCAAGTTCAACAAGAAAATTAACGTAGATTTTTTTGACGTTGAATTTTCTAACAAGTTCGCAAGCCGCCTTCATTGTACCGCCTGTTGCGAGCAAATCATCGTGAATTAGCACAACATCATTTTCGTTTAATGCGTCTTTGTGCAGTTGAATTACATCAACGCCGTACTCTTTACCGTAACTCACTTCGTATGTTTCGGCGGGCAATTTGCCTTTTTTACGAATTGGGATAAAGCCCAAGCCGAGTTTATTGCCCAAAATTGGTGCCATAATAAACCCGCGAGATTCAATTCCGATAACTTTTGTAATTCCTTTATCTTTATAAAGGTCGTACATTTGGTCTTCAAAAAACTTCATACAATCAGCATTTTTGAAAGCCGTTGTAAGGTCTTTAAAAATTATTCCCTTAACAGGAAAATCATAAACATCACGAATGTGTTTTTTTACTTCTTCGATTGTCATTTTAATTATTATTAAGAATTATAAATTATGTTTTTTATATTTTGTTCCACGTGGAACATTTTTTTGATTATTGTATTTAAAATTTCAGATTGCGGGTCAAGCCCGCAATGACGTGAGAACAATGAAACTCCATTTTTTTAACTATCTAAAATGTTCCACGTGGAACAAAAATTTTACCTGCCCAAAAGCACCAACAAAACATTAATATCATTTGGCGAAATGCCTGAAATACGCGAGGCTTGCCCAATGGTTTTTGGTTGCTGTTTTGTGAGTTTTTGGCGAGCCTCTGTCGAAAGTGATTGAATGGAATTGTAATCAATTTCTTTGTGAATTTCAATATAATCAAGTCTGCGAATTTTGTCCGCAATCATTTTTTCCCGCTCAATATAACCATTATACTTTATCAAAATTTCGGTTTCCTCTACAATTTCTTCTGCTCTGCTCTGCTCTATTTTTTTAATTTCTGTTTTTAATTCAGGCGAAACTTCCGCTAAATCGTTAATAAAAACATTCGGGCGCAAAAGAATATCGTGCAATTTTGCCTTTTGAGAAATCAAAGACGAGCCAATTTTTTCTAAATACGAGTTAATAATTTCAGGTTTTACACTGTTATTTTGCAAAAATTCTGTGATAAATTT
>JAISKN010000125.1 GCA_031260925.1 Prevotellaceae bacterium
AAATGCCGCGTGGTGCGGCGTGGAACGTCTTATGAGAAAGCGTAGGCGTGGAAACCTGAAGACTAATAGGGTGTTCCGCGCTATTTTTATTGTCAAAAATCAAGTTTTTTTTAATTATCACTATTTAATAACTTTCAAATTTAAAAATGTTTATGTGTCAATTTTTTAAAAAAACAGCAATCGCAAATACTTGCGGGACAATGGAGAGAGAAACCATTTCAAAAAACCGCGTCATTCCGAAAAACGTGAGGAGTAGGGGAAACTTTTTAATGGCAGTTACATTATTTTGTGTTGTTGCTTTGATAACATCTTGCAGCACCCGCTTGGCTACGGTAACAACACAACCACGACAAAATGAATATACGATTACGCCTGAAATGAGGCAGTTTTTGAAAACACACAATAATCCGTCTATTGTGTTGAGAGTGCCTAATACGGCAAACAGAATTTCGGAAACTGAAGACAAAGTTTCGCAAGCAAAAATAGATGTTGAAAGATTTATTTATAATCAGATTGAAAAAAATCTGTTAAAGGCGGGCTTTACCATTAGAGATAGGGCGTTATTAAACGAACTTCTCAAAACAGGGCAAAGCGATTATAACGCAATTTCAAAAACCATTCAAACAGATATTATTATTGAAATTTTGAATATTGATGTTATTAATAATTATTGCCGTATGGTAAATTTCAAAAACGACAAAGGAACAACCAGCAGCAAGGAAAATGCTGATAATATTGCGTTAAATCCTCAAATTGTAAAAATGGAATATAAATTAACTATTGTTGAAAAGGGTTTGACAGGTGCAATATTTACCTTATATTATGTTCCTTGTACTGATGGTTGTGATTTTTGGACAATCCGTAAACTTTCCAAAGTAAAACCAATAGAAGATAGTGGGTATACAAATCATAAAGTTGGTAATATAGTAGGTTATACTATGCCTATTTACAACACAAAAACTCGTTATCAAGATTCACCAACTTATTTTTTTCAAAATTATCTTCTTTGGGACTCAATGTATGACCAACAATCTATTGAAATATTTGTTGATTATTTTTCAAGTGTTATTGCCGATATTTTAAAAGGTAAAGTTGATAACTATTAAAAAATAATTCACAATAAAAAACTCACTCGTACCGATTGCAATTGGCACGAACAAAAACCGTAACACGTTTCTAAAACCGTAACACTGTTTTAGAAACGCGTTGCGATTTTTTTGTCAATTATTAGAAGTTTCATATAATTAATATCTTCTGTATAACAAAATATATTTTTCTTCGTGTATCTTCGTGCAAACTTTGTGTAACTTCGTGTCAATAAATGTATTACACAAAGTTACACGAAGGAAACACGAAGTCGCACAAAGAGTAATGTTATTTCTTATTTTGCAATTTTCAAAGAAATGGCTAACTTTGCAGAACATTTTTTTATCTAAAATCTAAAATCGTAAATCATAAATTGTAAATCTAAAATAATTTTTATGCAAACAGGAAGAGAAGAAAAAGTTACAAGAATGCTGCAAAAAGAGTTGGGCGAGATATTTTTGCTCTATGCTCGGCAGCAAAACGGCATTATGGTGTCGGTTACTGACGTTAGAGTTTCGCCGGATTTGAGCGTTGCAAAGGCATATTTGAGCATTTTTCCGAAAGAAAAGGCAAAAGATGTGTTTTCTGTGATAACCCTTGACAATAAATCAATTCGTTTTGAGTTGGGAAAACGCGTAAGGCATCTGTTGCGAATAGTACCTGAATTGGTTTTTATACTCGACGATTCGCTTGATTATTTAGAAAAAATTGATGAATTGTTGAAAAAATGATTAATCCCAAATTCACACTTTTTGTCGCATTCCGCTATCTTTTTTCTAAAAAAAAGCAGAATGCGGTAAATCTGATTAGCATCATTTCGGTTTTCGGCGTGGTGGTTTCGACTGCGGCATTGGTGTGCGTGATGTCGGTTTTCAACGGTTTTGTAGATATGATTGTGGATTCTTTCACGAGTTTTGAGCCTGAAATCAAAATCACCGCAAAGCAGGGAAAGGTCTTTGACTGTACTGAAATGTTGTCGCAAATTGCTGAAAATGAGAATGTTGCCGAAGTGTCGCAAGTGCTTGCCGACAACGCTTTAATCGGCTACGCAGGCAACCAAACGCCTGTAATTCTCAAAGGCGTTGATGAAAATTATCAGAAAGTTTTTGCGGTTGATACGTTAATGATTTCGGGCGATTTTCGGCTGTTCGACTTTGATTTTGATATTGCCGTAATTGGCTGCGGCTTGTCGTATATGCTCGGTTTGGGCGTTGATTACGTTACGCCTGTGGCAATTTACGCGCCGCGCCGCGAGGGCAAAATCAGCATTGTGCGCCCCGATGCCGCGTTCAAAAAAGGCGAGTTTTATGTGTCGGGCGTTTTTGCGGTCGGGCAGGCGCAGTATGACGACAACACGCTCATTATGCCGATTGATTTTGTGCGCCAAATGTACGATTACGACACGCTTACGGTTTCCTCTTTGGAACTTAAACTGTTGAATATTAATAAATTAAATCAAACAGAAAAGCAACTTCAAAAACTTGTCGGCGAAAAATTTTCAGTAGAAAACCGCACAGAACAGCAAAAAGATTATTTTAAAATAATCAAAATTGAGCGTTTTTTGGTTTTTCTTATACTTACATTCATTCTTTTTATTGCAATTTGTAATATAATTTCCTCATTATCAATGCTTTTGATAGAAAAAAAAGACGATATTCTAACATTTAAAAATCTTGGTGCTAATGATAAAGCGGTAAAATGGATTTTTATAACAGAAGGCTGGTTGATGTCGTTAATCGGCTCATTATCAGGCATAATTTTGGGAGTTTTGGTTTGCCTTACACAAAAATATTTTGGCTTTTTAAAAATGGATTTAGGCGCATATCTTGAAAATTATCCTGTATCAATACAATTTTTTGACATTTTTATCGTTTTAATTATTGTGTTGATAATCGGCTTTTTAACAGCATTTTACCCTGTAAAATATTTTTTAAAAGCCGAAAAAACGATAGATAAAAGTTAAAAACTAAAAACGGTGTCATTCCCGCGCAGGCGGGAATCCCATTATTACATTGCAGTAAGGAGATTCCCGCCTGCGCGGGAATGACACAAGGTTTTGCATTTTTAGAAATGGTCAATAGACATATTATCTATCTTTTCAAAACTAAAATTATAAACATTATGAAAAAATATAAAATATTGACAATTTTTGTAGCAGCAATCACGCTTTTTGGCTGCAATGAACACCCTGTAAAATCAATCGAATTTACAGAGACTTCGCTCATTTTGTCGGCTGGCGACAAGTATCAAATTGAGGCGAAAATGTTGCCGCTTGAAGCGCAAATTTACAACTCAATTTCTTGGAGTTCGAGCGACCGCAGCGTAGCAGTTGTTGATGGGCGCGGAGTGGTAACTGCCATATATTCAGGCACTTGCACAATTACCGCAAGCGTAGGAAAAGTGAAAGCGCGCTGCGAAGTTACAGTGCGCGAGATTGATTTTCAGATGAATTTTACAAAAGCGGTTGCATATTTTTACGGCGATGCCTATAATGCAGCCCTAAATACCTGTCTTTTAGGGTTTTACTCTGACGGTTACAATATCGACCCAATGGGCAACGTTACAGGCGCGGGCTATTTTTTCAATGCCGAACTAAATTATTCCTTGTCTGATACGTTGCCGCCAAACGGCACATATTTTGCAAAAGAGCAGCCCGAAAATTTCTCTTTTTTAACAGGAAATATTGTTGAGGAAAATGGAAATAATTATGTAACAGGCACATATTTTGGGCTTTCTTCTTTGGGCGGAACAGGCGTAATTTTGCTTAAAGACGGAAATTTTAAAGTTCAAAACAACGTTTTTTCAGGCAATTTTATCGGCGAAAAAAACGAAAATGTCAAAATCAATTATTCAGGCGATATTTTACTTATTGACAAGACTTTATCTCCACTTGACACAATAAATTTTGATTTGCAAAATGCAACTCAAACGGTGCAAAATTTGGGCGATATTTACGGTTGCGGGCTGGCTGTTTTTTGCGTCAATTTTTCAAATTCAACGCAAAATTTGCGGGTGGAATTTCTTGCGCCATTGAGTGCTGCACAACTTCCGACAGGCGAATATCAGTTAAATAATTCGCAGTCAGTGTTTTCGCTTGCACCGTCAGATTTGGCAAACAGTCGCGGTACGATTTTCGTTGAAAATTCGCTGCCGAAAGCCATTTTGCACGGCTCGGCAAAAGTTGAGCAAGGCAAAATTTCGGTTTATTTCGTTACGGAAGACTGGCAAATTATAACAGGCTCGAAGTGAATCTGGCACACAGATGACACAGATTAGACAGATTTTCGCAGATAAAACATAAACAAAATGCAGATTGTTAATTTATTGACAATCTGCATTTTATCTTAATTAATTTTATTAATAATCCGTATAAATCCGTCTAATCTGTGTCATCTGCGTGCTAAAAACAATGAAAATCAGGGCAAAAACTCCTCTATATTTTTTCCGTAAGAAATCAGTTCGCGCACGAGCGATGATGAAATATGCGCCAAAGTCGGCTCAGCAAACAAAATCACTGTTTCAATGCCGGAAAGTTTTTTGTTAATTACTGCCATATTTTGCTCATATTCAAAGTCTTGCACAGAGCGCACGGCACGAATTATAAACTCTGCGCCGTTTTCTTTTGCAAAATCAACGGCGAGGCTGTCAAAAATTTTCACTTCAACTTTCGGCTCATTTTCGTAGAGTTTGGCGATTGTTTCGAGCCGTTTTTCAGGAGAGAAAAGCGTTTTTTTCTGAAAATTTACGCCAATTCCGATAACTATTTTATCAAAAATTTTCAGACTTTTGCCGACAATATCAGCGTGTCCAACGGTAAAAGGGTCAAAACTGCCCGAAAAAATTGCGGTTTTCATTTTTATTTAAAATTTCACGCTGCAAAGATACATTTTTTTTTCTATTTTTTTTTGCGTACTTTTGTAAATTATTTTCGGAAAAAAAATTATGAAATTTGCAGAAAAAATCAGAATATTTATAGAAAAAAACAATCTTTTAGATATACAACTGCCTGTGTTAGTTGCAGTTAGCGGAGGTGTTGATTCTGTTGTGCTGCTTGATGTTCTGGTAGATTTGGGCTATAAATGCTCTGTTGCGCACTGCAATTTTCATTTGCGCGGACAAGATTCTGATACTGACGAAATTTTCGTGAAAAACATTGCGAAAAAATATGCTATTCCGCTGTATATCAGGCATTTTGATACAGTTGGCGAGGCAAAAAAAAGCCGTCAGTCAATAGAAATGACAGCGCGGAATTTGCGTTATGAATGGTTTGATTTGCTGGTGAAAGAGTTTGATTTTCAGGCTGTTGCGGTGGCGCATCACAAAAATGACCTTGCCGAAACCGTTTTGCTAAATATCGTGCGCGGAACAGGCATTCGCGGAATTTCGGCATTGAAACCCAAAAGGGACAAAATTGTTCGCCCGTTTTTATGTGTAACTCGCTCTGAAATAGAGAGTTACGCAGCAGAAAAAAAACTTGATTTCAGAATTGACTGTACTAACAGTGATGTAGAAATTGTACGCAACAGATTGAGGCACAATGTTTTACCCGAAATGCAAAAAATCAATTCTGCAGTTGTAGAAAAAATCTGTCAATTTTCTGAATTTGCCTCTGACGCTCAAAAAATTTATGATTACGCTTTGCAGCAGATTGAAAAAAATATTTGTTTTGAAAAAAACAGTTTAAAACACATTGATATTCAGCAACTTAAAAAATCGCCTGCGCCGAAAACTGTTTTATTTGAAATCTTGAAAAATTACGGTTTTAATTCAGATA
Organism: Prevotellaceae bacterium; assembly: GCA_031260925.1. Lineage (GTDB taxonomy): Bacteria > Bacteroidota > Bacteroidia > Bacteroidales > Paludibacteraceae > F0058. Next base: position 5,861 of record JAISKN010000125.1, read on the forward strand.
TTATTGAAAATATTTACAAAAATTTAGATTTGCAATCAGGCAAAATTTTTCTTTCAGAACGGTATAAAATTATCAAAGATAGAGATTTTTTAATTTTATCTGAAATTGAAAATATTGATAGTCAGCAATTTACAATAGCAGAAAATATTTCATTTATCAAAAAACCGATAGAAATAAATTTTGAAATTTTAGATAAAAAAGATATTGCTTCATTAAAAATGCCTGAAAATATTGCATTGCTGGACTTTGAAAAATTGAAATTTCCGCTCATTTTGCGGCATTGGCAAATTGGCGACAGTTTTAAACCTTTGGGGTCAAATGGTGTCAAAAAAATTAGTGATTTTTTTATAAATCAACACATTAGCATTGCCGAAAAAGAAAAAATCTGGCTGCTTTTTTCAGACGAAAAACTTGTTTGGGTTGTAAATTACAGAATTGACGACAGATTTAAAATTGATAAAAAAACAACTAAAATATTAAAATTAACAACTAAAAATCTATAAAAATGTTAAAAAAAACTTTATTAATCTCTTTAATGATTTTGACAGCGGTTGGAGTTGAGGCGAAAAAGCCTGTAAATAAACTTATTCCGCAAAATTTACCAAAAGATATTGCATATTCAACAGGCTTTACCGCATTTTACAATGATTTGGCAATCGAGGCGCAGGGCTTGACAACGTTAGCCGACTATGAGCCGTCAAACAAGATGTTGGAACTCTACACTTTCGTAAAACTGCCCAACGGCAAGATGGGAATTGAGGGCTTTTTGCAGGTAAATTCTGTGTTTTTTGATGCTTATGGCTTTGAAAAACTTGGCGGTTATTTAACTTATGTTAACGAAGGGATTTATAAATATCAAATTTCTGTCGAAAATATTTTTAAAATAACGCAAATTCGCGGCGTTTTACAAATTGACATACCCGAAAAACGAATTAAAAAGTGAAAAAAATTGTCAATTATCAGCCCATTGGGGAAATTGAAGTCCGCACAAGTCGAAATTGCAATGGCATACGTTACTCAGTATCAGAGAGTTGCGCGCGAATTACAGTTGCGCCGCATTTGCTGAAAAATCTTTTTCCACTGCCAGCCGATAAAATTGACTGGTTTTTGCAGAATAAGGAAAAAATACAGAAACAAACCAGCGCAAAACAATTCTATTCTCCTGAAAATCAGATTGATACATTCAGTTTTAAAATTCAATTTACGCCAGAGCCAAAACTTACTGATAAATTTTCTGCACAATTAAAAGACAATATCCTGACTGTGCGGTTTCCGCCTGAAATTGATTTTAAAACCGCTAAAAATCAAGCAGTTATAAAAAATATTGTCAAACATTTTTTAACATTGGAGGCAAAACGAATTTTACCTCAAAAACTCGCCGAACTTGCCGTTTTGCACGGCTTTAAATTTTCTAACATAAAAATTTCGTCAGCAAAAAAGCGTTGGGGCAGTTGCAACGGTAAAAAGAGCATTTCGTTAAGTTGTTACCTGCTCTTTCTACCTGAAAATCTGATAGATATGATTTTGTTGCACGAACTTTGCCACACTGAACAGATGAATCACGGTGAAAAATTCTATGCCCGATTGCGCAAAATTGTTCCAAATCTTGCGGAATTGGAACAAGAAAGAAAAAAGTTAGAAAAAAGAATTTTGGGGTTGTATTAGAGGCAATAGCACGCAGATGACGCTGATTAAACAGATTTACGCTGATTTTTTAATAAAATTAATTTAGATAAAACGCAGATTATCAACTTGGTAATAATCTGCGTTTATCCATTAAATCTGCGTTATCTGCGTGCTAAAACTACAATTTTAATCAAGTTTCAGCACTGCCAAAAACGCCTTTTGCGGCACTTCTACCGAGCCGATTTGTTTCATTCGTTTTTTGCCTTTTTTCTGCTTTTCGAGCAGTTTGCGCTTGCGGGTGATGTCGCCGCCGTAGCACTTGGCGGTAACGTCTTTGCGAACGGCTTTTATGGTTTCGCGGGCAATGATTTTTGCGCCGATTGCCGCCTGAATAGCCACGTCATATTGCTGGCGCGGTATCAGTTCTTTGAGTTTTTCGCACATTCTGCGCCCCAATGTCTGCGCGTTGTCGATGTGCGTGAGCGATGAAAGCGCATCAACCGGCTCGCCGTTGAGCAAGATGTCCATTTTGACTAATTTTGACTCGCGGTAGCCGTGCGGCTGGTAATCAAACGAGGCGTAACCCTTTGAAATTGATTTTAATTTATCATAAAAATCGAACACAATTTCGCCCAAAGGAATATCGTAAATCAACTCGTGGCGGTCGCCCGAAATGTAGTTTTGCTTGACGAGTTCGCCGCGCTTGCCAAGGCAGAGCGTCATTATTCCGCCGATATATTCCGCCCGCGTGATAATTGAGGCGCGGATAAACGGCTCTTCGATTTTTTCAATGAGCATTATGTCGGGCATTCCCGTAGGGTTGTGCATCTCGATTTCTTCGCCTTTTTTGGTAAAAACTTTGTACGAAACGTTTGGTACTGTGGTGATTACAGACATATCAAACTCGCGGTCGAGCCGTTCCTGTATGATTTCCATATGCAACAGTCCGAGAAAACCGCAGCGGAAACCAAAGCCAAGCGCAACCGAACTTTCCGGCTCGTAGGTCAGAGAGGCATCGTTGAGTTGCAGTTTTTCAATCGAACTGCGCAAATCTTCAAAGTCCTCTGTATCAATCGGATACAAACCCGCAAACAACATCGGCTTAACCTCTTCAAAACCGTCAATCGCCTTTTGGCACGGATTTTTGACGTGTGTAATGGTGTCGCCGACCTTCACCTCTTTTGACGTTTTTATGCCCGAAATAATGTAGCCCACATTTCCCGCCGAAAGTTCGCTTTTGGCAACCATATCAAGTTTGAGAATACCGACTTCATCGGCGTTGTATTCCTTTTGCGTGGCGACAAATTTCACCAAATCGCCTTTTTTTATTGTTCCGTTTATAATTTTAAAATATGCGATAATTCCGCGAAACGAGTTAAAAACAGAGTCAAAAATCAGACATTGCAACGGCGCGTTTGGGTCGCCTTTTGGCGCGGG
>JAISKN010000235.1 GCA_031260925.1 Prevotellaceae bacterium
ATGTGATGATGGCAAAACGGAAAATTTCGCTCAACGAACTTTCCGAGAAAGTTAATATTACGCCCGCAAATTTGTCAATTTTAAAAACGGGAAAAGCAAAAGCAATCAGATTTTCAACGTTGGAGGCGATTTGTAAAGAATTGGACTGCCAACCTGGGGACATTATAGAATACAAAATTGACTGATTTGTAAATAAAAAACTGAAAATTTCTTTTATCTTTATCAAAAAATAATTAACTTTGCGCCCAATAAAAAAATTACATTTTAATATAAAAAATTTATAACTTTTTAAAAAAATTTAAGTATTATGAAAAGAACATTATTTATGTTTTTAGCGGTGATTTTTACACTTACAATCTCCGCTCAACAAAATCCGCGAGAGGGTTTTCAAGAATATTCTCTTGCAAACGGAATGAAGGTCTATCTTTGGGTAGACAAAGATATGTCCGATGTTTATGGGCAAGTTACTGTGCGTGCAGGTTCGATTGACGAGCCTGAGGACTTTACAGGTCTGGCACACTACCTTGAACACGAACTTTTTAAAGGCACGCAAACAATCGGCGCGTTGGATTGGGCAAAAGAAAAACCACTCTACGACGAGATTATTCGCCTTTATGACGAATGCGCTGCTGCCGGCAAAGCAGGCGACAATGCAAAAAAAGACGAGTTGATAAAAAAAATCAACGAACTTTCTATTGAAGCGGGAAAGATATCACAAGATGATGATTTTCCAAGAGTTATTCAAAGTATTGGCGGTTATAATTTGAATGCTTACACGTCTTTTGACGTAACCGCTTATCACAACTCTTTTCCCTCTTATCAAATGGAAAAATGGCTTACTGTTTATTACGACAGATTGGTAAATCCTGTATTCCGTTCATTTCAAGCAGAGTTGGAAAATGTGTTTGAAGAGTACAATTTGCGTATGCCTAATGTTGGCGCACAGCAACAAACTGTTCTTTTTGAAAATGCATTTAAAGGTACTCCGTATGCTCGAGACGTTATTGGTTCAGTGGAACATCTGAAAAATCCGAGTATGAACCCAATGATTAAGTTCTACAACGATTGGTATGTGCCTAATAATATGGCACTTGTACTTGTTGGAAATTTTGATGCAGAGGCTGCAAAACCTCTTATTGAAAAAACTTTTGGCAAATTTGAAGCAAAACCATTACCAGAACGCGTATCTGTCAATCCGCAAAATTTTGCAGGAAACCCGACCGTAAAAGTAAAACTCGGTTATGAGCCGTCTCTTTGCTGGGTTTTTGAAGGAGTAAAAGAAGGGCATCCAGACAAATTAAAACTTGAATTTGCGCTTATGTGCCTTAACAACGGACAGGAAACAGGTTTTTTCGACAAACTTAATCTTGAACAAACTGTTGGTTATGCGTCTGCTTGGCAATTTTCGCAGCGTGGAATGGGTAGAATTTTTATTGAGGCAGCCCCGCACGCTGATATAAATACTAGAACTTATGACAGCGACAAACAAACAGAAAAAAGTGTGTTTGGCGAAATTAACAAACTCAAAAAAGGAAATATTCCTTCGTGGCTTTTTCAATCAGTTAAAGAGCAATATTTGCAGCAATTAAAATATATGGCAGAATATTCTGGTTATAAAATAAACGTTCTTAATGATGTTTTCTTGTATGAGCAATCAATAGAAGATTATTTTAATCTCGAAGAAAAAATTAAGGCTCTTACTATTGACGATATTAAAGAGGTGGCTACAAAATATTTTGATTCCGATTACCTTACAATTTCATTTACAGAGGGCGAGCCGAAAATTCAGAAACTTGCAAAACCGAAAATCAACCCTTTAACTACCCGTCCAGATGGAGAGGTAACAGAATATGCAAAAAATTTCAAAACACTGCCCGAAGGAACAATGCAGATTGAATACAGCGATTTTTCAGATGTTCAATATCAAAATCTTGACGAAGGTAAAGGATTGGTAGATTTGTACTACTCTCCAAATCCGAAAAATGATTTATTTTCACTTTATTTGGAATATGGCGTAGGAACTCATCAGGTGCCAGAACTTGAATATGCTGCTCGGCTTATGAACTATTCAGGTGCAATGCCCAATAGTTCGGCGCAGGATATTAAACGGGAACTTAGCCGCTATGGAGCAACAGTAACTTATGCCGCAGGATACAATAGATTTTATATTGTTGTTGAGGGTGAAGAAAAAAATCTTGAAAAAATTCTTCAAACAGTTACTCGTCAATCTCTTATGCCTAAATTGGATAATAATGCTATTGAGCAGGTTATGTACAGCACTGTTGTAAGAAGATTATTTTATGAACAAAAAATTCCTGCATATCTTTCAGATGCGTTGTGGCAATATGTGCAATATGGTCAAGAGTCGTCTTATATTGACAGAATTCCATCAAAATCATTACTTAAAATTGGTGCTGCAGGCGAAGATGGTGAGGCAACATACAGTCCGTTGCTTACTAATATAAAACTTACAACAACTATTCAAGACGCAACTTCTTATGGTGTAAAAATGTACTATACAGGTGCAAAACCAATAGATGAAGTAGCAAAAATTCTCAAAGGCAATACTCCAATTAAGGCAGATATGAAACCTCGCGAACAGGAATATTTCCGCAAAAGAGTAGAGTACAACCAGCCACAAATTTATTTTTTGCCAAATTCTGATATTCAACAGGCATCTGTATATATGTACATTCCTATCGGCAAAGATTACAGCAAAGATAAGATGATAAATGAATATGCTTTCAATGAATATTTCAACGGTGGTTTTGCAGGTTTAGTTCTCATTGAAATTCGCGAAAAACGTTCTTTGGCTTACGGCGCGGGTGGTAATTCAACAGGAAGTTTGAGAACAAAAGACCAATATTTTGTTGGACAGGTTGGCACGCAAAACGACAAAGTGCTTGAAGTAGTTGACACTTATGTTGATTTACTTAAAAATATGCCCGTTTTCTCAAACCGTATTTCTGAGATTAAACCGCAACTTAAAGCGCAAATTTTGGCGGGCAAATATAGTTTCAGAAACAAGGCAATGTCGCTCGAAAGCCTTAAAGAAGTAGGATTTACTGACGACCCTGCAAAATATCTTTTGCCTCAGGTAGATAACCTGACTTTTGACGATATTACAAATTTCTATAATACAAATATCAAAAACAAACCGACGATTATTGTTATTCACGGCGACCCGAAATTGGTTAATATCAAAGAAATTCAGAAAAAGTACGGAAAAGTTACTAATCTCACAAAAGCAAAACTTTTTAAAGGCGGAAATTTCTAATTGGTAATTTTACCAAAATATGAATTAAATAACTCTAACAAGCCTCAAAAACTTGTTAGAGTTTATTTTTTGTAAAAAATATCAGAAAAAATATTAAAAAACTGCCAAAAAATGATATACTATTAAAAAATATTTTATATCTTTGCACGATTTAAATTATTAAAAATAATTCAATTAATAAGTTATTGATTTACAGCAGTTTATTTATCAAAAAAATGAAAAACATAAAATAATAATTAATATGAAAAAATTGATTTTTGCAGTTTTTAGTACAGTTGTATGTGTCGTTTCTTTGTTTGGACAAAATTATTCTAACGAAATTACCGCTAATTTGGGCGGAGGAGTTTCGTATATGAATTTTAAATTGAACCAGACAAATTGGAAAAACCCAATGTATTACGGCTTTAATGGCGGTTTGGGTTACACTTTTTTTATTCCCAAGTCAAATTTTGCACTTTCGACAGGCGTTGAAATGGGAATGTACAACAATAATGTGTTGTTTCCTGCGGGAACGCGCATTGTCTATAATGTGCCGACAAGCGCAGATTATGCAGTTTTTGAAACCGAAAGCGGTTCTCAAAAATTTGGAACTTGGCTTTTGAACATTCCCTTGAATGTTCGCTACAGCATTCCGATTAAGAAAAGCAGTTTTTATCTGCAACTTGGCGGTATTGCTGGCGTTCCGCTTTCGCCGCTTGTAAAAACGGCATTCTCTGGTAATGCCGAAATCGGTTTCAGGCTGCCTGCAACCGACAGGCTTTCAATCTACATTGGTGCGTATGGCGATTACGGCTTTAACGACATCAAAAAAAATCTGGCTGTTGCGCCAGAACATTTATCAGATAAAAATATTCTCCTCGCAAGCAATGCTGTCGGCAAAATCAATCCGATTTCTTTCGGCTTGAAATTAAGAATTGGTATCGGTGTCGGCAAAAAACGCATTTCTAATGAAAATGACACAGTTGCTAAAAATGACACAGTCGCTAAAAATCAAACTATCCCTGACAATACATATTATGACGGAGATTTCAATAAGCCCATTAAAAACAAGTATGATGTAAATGGCAACGGTGTTTTAAATTCACTGGAAACGTCTGACGATGATGATTTGGACGGTGATGGAATAGAAAACAGTATGGATTCTGATATTGACGGCGACGGAATTCCCAATGATTTAGACCCTACTCCATACGGCGCACAAAAGAAAGACAACAACAATAATAACAACAATAATGTAAGCAAAAAGCCTGTTGTTGATGATTATATGGTTGATGACAAAGATATTTATCACGGTAATCCCGAAAAAGTTGATAATATGCCGTATTACGGTTATGATAAATATCGTTATATCCCCGATAACTCTTACCGAAATGGAGATAAAAACAAGCCTATTGCCAATATTTTTGACGTTAATGGCAACGAAGTGCCAGACTACAAAGAATGGGGCGACAATGATGATATGGACGGAGACGGCATCAAAAACGGCATTGACCCTGACATTGACGGAGACGGCATTCCGAATGAATTTGACCCTACGCCCTACGGCGCATCGTCTTACCGCGTGAAAAATGCGCAAAAAAGCAGCAGCAAACCAAAAATTGACGATGGCGAAGATTTGCCGAAAGACCCAAACAATCCGCTCGGAATTGTTAAATATGACGTGCCTGTAATTCAATTTTCGGTAGTGAATGACGTTACAATTACGCCGTATATGAAGCGGCAAATGGACAATTTGGTACAATATCTTAAAGAACACCCAAAATATTATGTGGTTGTGCTTGGGCATACCTGCGATTTGGGAACAAAACAGCAAAATATGCACGTTGGTTTAAACCGCGCAAATAATGTTGCTGCATATTTGGTAAGCAAAGGAATTAACGCAAATAAACTTGTGATTATTTCTAAAAACGACCTTGAACCAGTCGCGCCGAATAATTCAGAGGAAAACAGACGGAAAAACCGTAGAGTAACGTTTAAAATTCGCTCTGTAAAACCACAATAAATAATTTTAAATTACAAATTGTAAATTTTAAATTAAATTACAAACTTAATCAAATTTTAAATTACAAATTAATTTACAATTAAATCAATATCTAATTTTACAATTAAAAAAAACATTTAAAAAAAAAACAATATGAAAAAAATATTATATATAATAATGTGTGCAGTTATATTTGTAGGCTGCACGAAAGAACACAAAACTTATTCGTTGGCGTATGAGCCGATAACGTTTTCGTTTTTTGAAGGTGTAGATACTTTGGCGGTAGAAATTCGTTCTGATGTGCAGTGGGAAGTTTTTGGACACACAAACGAGCCGACCGACAGTATATTTTTTAATACCCTTAACGGTGATGGCAACGAAATTCTTAAAATCACTTTGAGCGAAAATATTTACAGAACGGAAAGAAATTTTGAGGTAAAAATAAAATTTGGCGACAGCGACAGCGAACTTTTGCCTGTAAAAATTACGCAGGCTAAGCCTCATTTCTATATTATTCCAACCCCTGCTGTGCAGTATGTAGATAATATTCCTGCTACTTACAACATTACAGTTGTAAGCAATGTATTATGGACTGCAACATCAACTGACGGAACATTATCTATCACTGACGGCGGCTCTGCTTCGGAAGACGAAGATGCGGTTGATGTTGTAGAAGTGTCTATTCCTGTAAATTGGGATGCAGAGGAAAAAGAATACACTGTTACTTTTACAGGTGCAGGACTTACACGCACGGCAAAAATTATTCAGGCAAAAAACGGAGTAGAAATAAACGGTGTAATATGGTCAAGTTTCAATGTTGATGCCCCTTATACTTTTGTTGACAGCCCCGAAAAATACGGCAAATACTATCAATTTAACAGAAATATTGCGTATCCAGGAGACGACCAGCCATTGGCAATTCCTGGCTGGTCAACTACCGATGCGGCTTTTGATGCAGATTTGTGGCAAAGCATCAATGACCCAAGCCCAGCAGGATGGCGTATTCCTACAGAAACAGAACTGCAATCTTTGATAGGTTATTTGATAAATAACAGTACATGTTTGTGGACAAGAGCGTGGAACGTAAATGGTCTGTGGATTGGAGAGAATGCAACATCGGCTTCAAATACAAATGCCCAAGGCTGTATGTTTATGCCAGCAGCAGGCAGAAGAAATTGGGAATTGGGAGAAATGACAAATAATGGAATTGCTGGACGTTATTGGACTACTTCCACAATAAGTCCTATTTTGGCAATTACTTTCTTTTTTGATGATAGATGGTATATGATGGGAACAATGTCAAGTAACATTGAAAAATCATCAGCCTGCACTATTCGCTGCGTTAAAATTCAGTAAAATAATGATGCCAAAAGAGGTGTTGCATTTTATGCAACACCTCTTTTGACGTTTCTAACCTGTCATTCCCGCGCAGGAATCCCCTTGTTTCATTGCAGTAAGGAGATTCCCGCCTGCGCGGGAATGACAGGTAATTGGGTAACGCGCACAGTTGTGGTAATGAAATGACACAAAAAAAGTAGAGCAACGCTGCTCTACTTTTTTATTATATTTCAAAAACTGAATTTTATCGTCTGTCAGTGAGTTCTTTCAAACCATCAACGTCAAATGCGAGAGTGAAACGCAATACATTATCTAACGCACTTTGGCTAACTGCTGAAATAACGTAGCCTACATCAATTCTGAATGCTGTCCATTTAAAACCTGCGCCGAGAGTGAAAAATTTACGGTTGCCTTTCCACTCATTTTCGTTGCAGTAACCTGCGCGAACGAAAAATTGCTCATTGTAAGAATATTCCAAACCTGCCGACCACATAATTTCCTGCATTTCTTCTTTGAAACCGCCTGGCGCGTCAGCAAACGACATTCCAAGTGCTTTAATAACAGAAATATCATTCCATTCTTCATCTGTCATTCGATTGTCTGGGTTGTATGGGTCGTTGGCATCAAATTTCTCTGCATATTTTGATGTGCGCGTGGGAACAAGCAATTTATTTGCTTCTAAACTGAAACCCAAACGGTTGTATTTATCAAAAGGCAAATAATAAGATGCTCCAAGACGGAAATTTGTCGGCATAAAATTTTTGTTAAAATCGTCATAAGAAATTTTTGTACCTATATTTGACAAATTAAAACCTAAATTAAACTGCGACTCGCCAGATGAAATTTCAATAGGCAGGCTGTAAAAACCGTTAATATCGGCAGAAAAAGCAGGTGCTGAATGATATTCTTCAGATTTTACTTTCAAGTCAGATAATACAAAACGTAGATTTACGCCCATAGAAAAATGTTCTGCCAATTTGCGCGAATAACCTAAATCAAAAGCCATTTCGTATGGTTTTACTGTTTCAACAACAATTTGGTCTGCTGATTGGCGCAATGTAACTTCGCCCAGCGAAAAATATTTAAGAGATGCGCTAAGCGTTCCCGCAACATCGCTAATTTGGTAATAACCAGATAAATACGCCAAGTCAATATCATTTACGATTTTTCTTAACCAAGGCGTGTAAGAAATTGAGAAACCGCCCTGACTTTCTGCTAATGCGTATTTCGACGAGTTCCAAAATTGCGAATTAAGATTGGGTTTTGTAGAAACGCCAATGTCGCCCATACCTCCGCCGATAGCGTCAGGCGTAATAGTTAAAGACGGCACGCTTGTAAGAACAGGATTATATCTGTCTTCGTCTTGCGCCTGTACAAATGCTGCTGTGCTAACCAACAGCGCGAATAAAAAGATTTGTTTTTTCATTTGAAATAAATTATTTTTTTATTATTAATTTTACTTTAATGCTGTTATTGCATCAATAACAGAGAATTTATATTTTGGAATCTCCAATTCATTGATTTCTACAAAGACATTACCGCCGTGTAAATCATAAACTTTAAAAATTTCGTTAAAAAACACTCCGTTGTCATCTTTTGAAAACCCTTTTTGAAACATAAAAACATCAAATGCGTTTTTTAATTTTTGCTGTTCAATTTCTGATAATTCATTAATTATTTCAGAAACCATTTTTCCTGCTACAAATTCCTGTTCAAAAATAAATTTTAAGTTATTGCCGTGAGTATTATTCATTTCAGCAATGCCTTTTAAAGTTAATCGTGTTTCTGGAAAAGTTACATTAAACAATGCCATTCTGATTAAAAATTTTTCAGGCATATCGTGTTCATGTTCCATTGCTTTATAAGAAAATACTTTTTCGAGTGTGTCAGTCTTTCTGTCAAAATAAAAAACCTCCGCCTCGCCTCCACTCGCAAACAATCGTTCTGAAATATATTTTTCACTATTCAACAACCACCCTTCATTCTTTGCTCTTGCAAGAATTTCCCTGTCCTGCGAAGTTGCTGTTCTATCTGTTCCGCAGACACATTGTGCTGCGGATATAAAACGCCAACCTCCAAAAAATTCACCCCGCGATATGAGTTTGTATTGTTCATTTGTATGATTTTTTATTTTATTTTGTTGATAATCAATATATTTTTTTTCAATTTCATTCATATTCAACAAATTAATTAGTCAAAGAAATTATTTTTTTGACTGCAAAATTACATATTTTTATCCAAACCACAATAACTTAAACGAAAAATTGCTGTTTTTATTGTGTAATATTTTTAATTATTTAGTAATAATCAGTTTTAACGGTATAAATGCGCTTTTTTCGTCTTTGGCTGCAATTTCTATGCGGACAAGGTAAATTCCCTGAATGGAGGTCATACCTTCGCCTTTGAAATTCCACTTGATTTCGGTGTGCGTGCCGCTTGTAACAACATTTCTTGCCGAAGTCCAAAGATGTCTGCCTGCAACATCATACACATTTGCCGTAATTTCGAGCGGCTTATATGGTCTGTTGTGGTCTATTACAAAGGTAACTTCACCTATTTCTGGGTCATAATAATAATCTGTTTCAACTCCAATTTTAATGTCTTTTGACACTTCAAACGAAATTTCATCTGTTGTAGAATTATTTTGCAAATCCCAAACTCTAAACCAGATTTTATACTTTCCAACCTCCAAATCCCTCAGCAAATACTCCACTCTGCCCTCTTTGTAACTGCCCAAAAACGAAGTATAATAATCATTAACTATAAGTTCTTGCAACAAAACATATTCGTTATTTTTTTGTTGATAAAGTTTCATAACAATATCGTGTCCAATACCGTTTCCGATTGTGTTAATTCCACTCTCGTCATACACATTGGCAACAAACAGAGGTGAGGAATTTACCTTTCCGCCGTTTCTAAATTCAGGCACATTCATATAAAGCGTTACATCTGGACCTTTGTTTTCTGCAATGTAATTGCTTGATTCTCCGCCGATTATAAAGCCTTCAATGTTTCCGTTTGCCTCCATTCCAAGATTGTCTTCTGTAGCGTAATACACAATTCGCCCTGTGCCGAAGTTATAACGAATATCTTTCGGCACCATAAACGAAAATTGAAATTTGCCGTTCTCTACTCTTGCCGAGCCTGAATAAATTGCATTCGGGCGGTCTAAATATCTAAATGCCGTATCAGTGCCTGTGCAGTCGTTGCAAAGTGTTGTGATTGTGTCGATTTTGTCAAAAACCTGCACATAAACAATGCCGTTGAAACTTGTAATCAGGTCGCCGAGTTTTGTTTCTATATGCCCTGCAAGCGTAACCTCGTCTAACGCTGAAAGCGTGTCGAGAACGGCAGAATTGATTGCAAAATGATTTATGCTGTCAGTTGCCACTTTTCCTTCGTGCGGATAAACAAGTTTTAGGGCAGGGTCGCCCAAAAGCGCGAATGCAAATTTGTTTGAACTATCGGTTTGCTGGTTTTTGGCGCGTTTTACAGCCTCGCCGAGCGTAATAGGGTTATCGTTTTCATCTCTCTCAAAAACGCTTTTTGCAAAATAATTATTTAATTTGGCGTTAGGTGCAGAATAAACAGTTCTTACTGTCGAAACCAAAGCCATTGTGCCGCCTGTTTTATTCCACAAAAACTGTTCTCCGCCAGAATCATAGAATTGGTCAAAACAGGTAAAATCGCAGGTTGCAGTAACAAACAACGGATATTTATCGTTTGCCATATTAAGAATTTTTGAGGCAGTCATCACCTGCTCGCTTGTCCAAGCGTTTGGCGAGCCGTGTCCCATATAATTTACCATTAAAATGCCCTGCTGAATATAGTTGTCTAACAGCGTATTAACCATTGGGTAGCGTTGTCCTGCTGCGGTGGTTTCCTGTTTGTAGGCATCAAGGTAAAGTTTTCTGATAAGTATATCGGGATTTTGCTGCTCTGTTATTTTAGCAACATTATCAACATAATTAACGTGTTCGTTTTTGTCTTCGTCATCGCCGAGAAACAATACTCTGTTTTTCCAAATTCCGCGCAATGCGTTTTCCATATAAGAAATAGTTTTATCAACAACGGTTTTCGCCTGTTCGAGTTTATAGACAGGCAAACGACCAACGCCGATGCTCATTTTTTGCGCGGCAACCAAATTGCTTGTTGTACTTGTTGAGCCGCCGTCTCCATCTTGCATATAGCCAAAATAATCATCGCAGGTATAAGCATTAATTGTGTTAGTGGAATTTGTATTTTGATATGTCAGCAGTCGGCGTATATTATTTGAAGTATTGTTTAATAGCGCGCGGTTGTCGTAACTGCCGTCTCCAAAAAGCAGCAAACTTTGAGGCAAATCATTATTTTGCAGACCTCTGTCGTAAAACATTTTCATTAACATTCGGTATGCTGTGCCGTCTGGCGTGCCAGATGAAAATTCGTTATAAATTTTCTGCGCATCAACAACGGTAACGCGAATGCCGTCAATTTGTCTGTGCGCTTCTGCCAAACGCTCAGCCTCGCCAATAAATTCGCTTGGTGAAATAATCACAAAATCGGTTTGAGGCAATGCGTGCAAATTTTGGTTTGGAATTGTGCCTACTATAGTCGGTTTTGGAAATGAGGCATTAACATTGACAGCCAAATATTCGTGCAGTTCGTTTGTTTTTGCAAGAAAATTAATTGTTTCGTTATTAGGTCTGATTACAGGCAGTTGCTCAATATTCGATTTATCTGTGATGTCCCAAATTTGCGTTGTGCCGCCTGCGCCCGTTACCACAAAACGATTAACCTGATTTAAGCCAAGTTTATCTACATTTCTAAAATAAAATTCGTTTTTATCAATTCTTAAACTTCTTACTGCGTTAAATTCTAAAAAATTTAGATATGCCGTTGCATTTGGGTTGCTGTAAGTTAGAGTAAATTCAAGTTGATTTGCAGCCTGCGGCGTGTAGGAAAAAAAGGTTTGCTTATTCATCGCATTATCATATTGCGATATTGCGTCCATTGTAACATTGCCTACATTTGCACCGTTAAGCGTCAAATTCAGCGTTGCCTGCACGTTTGCCTTATTTGCAGCGGTAACTCTCATTCTCATTCGTTGTGCAAGCACATTCGGCGTGTTGAAAGTGAATGTGCGCGAAATATTTTGTGCGTTAAATTCCTCGCCGTAAAATTCGCGCCCGCCGCTCGCCAGATTTACCAAATCAACCTCGTGCGCATCGTAATAGGTGAATGAGGTAATATCGTTGCCTGTCGTTTCTGTTTCAGCATCTTTCAAAATAACTCGTTTGCCTGTGCCTGCATCTGACGTTACAAAATAATACGCCTCGTTTGCATAATAATTTAATGTGTGGTAAAACATTTTTGAACTGTATCCCGGCGGGGTGTTGTAAGTCCAAGATACCGTTCCCTGTCCGTAAAACAAAACATAATCGCCTGCGTTAAATTTATTGTCGCCGCCTTTGTTCATATAAATTGCAACTTCGGGCAAATCGTCAATATAGGGAAACGGCTCGTTGATTGTGTCGTAATATTCGCGCAAAAGTGCGCCGCCATAGCCGAAAATGCGCACATTTTCAGGCGAAGAAATGCCCATAGAAGACAAATCTTCATAAGTCAATTTATAAATTCCTGTTTTCGGAATGGATATTTTTACCCATTTTCCTGATTTCAAAACAGAATTATTGACATAGCGTTCCGCTGGATTTTGCGCATTGGCAAAACTTACGGCACACATTATTAATATGAAACAAATTATTTTTCGCATAATACAAAATTTTTGCAAAGGTACTAAATTTTTAATTAAACGCAGAATTTTAAAAAATATTGTATTTTGTTGATTTGGTGATTTGGTTATTTGGTGATTTGGTTATTTGATTATTTGTTGATTTGATTATTTGGTGATATGTTGTTATTTGTTTATTTGGCATTGTTAATTTTCTGGATTGCTTCGGAAATACCTCGCAATGACGGTAGCCGTATAAGCAATGGGAGTACGTCATTGCGAGAATTTTAAGCGAAATGAAATGTAGCAAAAAATTCGAAGCAATCCAGAAAAACTATATTAATTTAACAATCCCGATTTGATTATTTTGTCAATTATTAAAAAATAAGCACACCAAATCAACACATCAACAAATAACCAAATAACCACATAACCAAATAAACAAATAAACAAATAACCATCACATCATCAGCAAATCTTAAAATTTAACATCTCTTTTCCCTCGATAAAACCTGAAAGTCTGTCGCCGATTTCTACTTTTCCAACACCTGACGGCGTGCCTGTATATATCAAATCGCCTGTTCGGAGAATATAAAACTGGCTGATGTAGGCAATTATTTTATCAATCGAAAAAATCATATTTTTTGAATTGCCGATTTGCACAATCTCATTATTTTTTTTCAATGAAAAATTTATTTCATTTTTGTTAATAAAATTTTCCAAATCAATAAATTCGCTCAACACAGCCGAGCCGTCAAAGCCCTTTGAGATTTCCCAAGGCTCGCCTTTCGCCCGCAACTGCTGCTGTAAATCGCGCGCCGTAAAATCTATGCCCAAAGCCGCCTGCGAATAATATCTGTGAGCAAATTTCTCTGATATATTTTTGCCGAGTTTGTCAATTTTAAACACAAGTTCTGCCTCATATTCAATCTGTTGCGAAAAATCGGGTATAAAAAACGGCTTGTTGTTCTTCAACAATGCAGAATCGGGCTTGAGAAACACAACAGGTTTTTCGGGCTGCTCTGCCCTGCTCATCTCCGAATTATGCGCCCGATAATTCCAACCGATACAAAAAATCTTCATTTTTTTTAATGATTAATGATTAATGATTAATGGAGACTTCTAAAAATTAAATTCTCGTGTCATTGCGGGCTTGACCCGCAATCGTTCGCAAGTGTTTT
>JAISKN010000241.1 GCA_031260925.1 Prevotellaceae bacterium
ATTTGTGGGAACATATTATTCAAAATTATGACGATTACAGTAATATTTCACATTATATTAAAAATAATCCTTTGAAATGGAATACTGATAAATTTTATATTGAATAATTTTATGAAAAAATATATTTTAATTATTCTTGTTCTATTGTGTTGTGCTAATTCTTTTGCGCAAATAACATTAGAAATATTGAAACCGCAAATAATAGAATTAGACGACACAACAACACAGGAATTGGACAAATTTTTTGCAAAAGAAAAGGCTTACGCTGACTCTCTTGCCAAAGAGAACTCGCGTTTTATTGGCTGTTGGCCTATGCCTATGTTTGTCGGTGGAGAAACAGCATTGTATGAATTTCTAAATAAAAATATTCAAAACCCGCAAGTTGATACTCTTATTGAAGGTAAAGTAGTTTGTAGATTTGCCGTAGAAGAAGACGGCTCAATTTCCGAAGTGGAAATAATCAAAAGTCTGCACCCAAAATATGACGAAGAAGTAATTCGATTGGTAAAATCTATGCCAAAATGGAATGGCGTAAAAGGGGTAAGTGTTGGGTTTACTTTGCCTGTTACTTTCAAAATAGAAGATGAAGAAACTACCAAAAAGGAAGAAAAAAATTAATCATTAATCATTAAAAAATAATCATTAAAATAAAATGTTTTCAGGAATAGTAGAAGAAGCCGCAGTTGTTACAAAATTGCGGCAGGAACAGGAAAATCTGCATATTACGCTAAAATGCTCATTTACAGGCGAATTGAAAATTGACCAAAGCGTGTCGCACAACGGCGTTTGCTTGACTGTGGTTGATATTCATGGCGCGGAATACACCGTTACGGCGATAAAAGAGACGCTTGAAAGGAGTAATCTCGGACTGCTGAAAATCGGCAGCAAAGTCAATCTCGAACGCTCGATGATGATGAACGGACGGCTTGACGGGCATATTGTGCAGGGACACGTTGACCAAACGGCTGTCTGTACCGAAGTGCGCTCGGCAGACGGCAGTTATTACTATCGTTTTGAATATCAGGCAGATAAGGAGTTGCAAAAGCGCGGTTATTTCACCGTTGATAAAGGCTCGGTTACGGTGAATGGCGTCAGTTTGACCGTCTGCAACCCGATAACTGTCGGGGCGACCGAAAATTCGTTTGAAGTAGCGATAATTCCCTACACTTTTGACAATACCAATTTCAACCAAATCGAAAAAGGCACGGTTGTAAATCTCGAATTTGATATTATTGGGAAATATATTGCGCGGCTTAATCAAATTTAATAGTAAAAATCCACAGATTACACAAATTAACACACATTTTAATTATTTGAATTTTTGTAATTATCTGATTATTAGAGATAAATTATTTGTGTAAATCTGTGTAATCTGTGGACAAAAGACTTTTAAAACCTCTCTTTTCTTTTTGTTAGTTTAAATAATAATAATAAATAAAATTATGAAAAAATCTCTAAAAATTATCTTACTTTTTACATTTTACATTTTACATTCTACATTTTTAATTGCACAAGATATTCCGCAAAATATCTCATACACAAGAGTTTATGAGTTTATAGACGAATTGGCGACTGACAGAATTATTCAGGTAAATTCGGCGATAAAACCCTATTCGCGTAATTTTATTGCAGAAAAACTTGCAGAGGCAAGCGAAAAAACAGACAAAATGTCAAAAAGGCAAATTGCTGAAATTCAGTTCTTTATGAATGATTATGCTTTGGAACTTGACACAACGCTTGCTATTCAATGGCTAAATCATTCTGCGCCTGTCATTGCGGGCTTGACCCGCAATCGATTGAAAACCTCTGACGAGCGATTGCGGAACAAGTCCGCAATGACACAAAATGACGGCGGAAAAGTTGGACTGTCGCTTTTGCAGCCCGCGTTTCATTACAAAGACAAAATTTTCAAGGCAAGAATTACGCCGATGATTGGAATGGACTTGATAATGAACTCCAAAGGCTTGATTACCAAGCGGATAATTGGCGTGGAATTGCAGACAACTTTTGTAAATCATATCTCAATTTGGGGCAGCGTGCGCGGTACATCTTTTAACGGCAAAGGGCTGAAAAACAATCTTTTTCCTAATGATTTTGATAAACAACTCGGCGCGCTACTCAACCCTTCGTCAGCAACAGAGCGGTATTTTGGACACCCTGTGCAGTTTTTGACCAATAGCGCGGGCTACGAATACGATTTGAACAACGGCTACGGCGGCGATTTTACAGAGAGCAGAGGCGGAGTTAAAATTTATGCCGATTGGGGCAGCATTGGTTTGGTCAAAGATAATATTGTGTGGGGTGATAATTATTACGGCTCAAATATTATTTCGGGCAACGCGCCGTCTTTTCCAATGATTACGCTGAATTTGAAACCTTGTAAGTGGTTTGAATTCAACTACATACACGGTTTTTTGGTGAGCAATGTGCCTGACAGTTCCTATTATTACAACGAAATTCAAAATGACGGCACAACAAATCCGCAATATCGTTCAAAACCGAAATATATGGCTGCTAATATGTTCACTTTCAGACCGTTGCGCGGACTTGATTTATCGTTTGGAAATTCGATTGTTTATGCCGAAAAATTGCCAAATGCGGCGTATTATCTGCCGTTTGCATTTTATAAGGCTTTGGACAAAATTCAGACGCGCGGTTTGGCTATTGAAAATCAAAATTCGCAGATATTTTTCAATATCAGTTCGCGGAATATCAAGCACTTACACCTCTACGCCTCGCTTTATTTTGACGAAGTGCAATTTGCGCGTTTCAAACCTAAAAACCCGTCAAATAACCCGATGTCGTACAAAGTCGGCTTTGATTTGAGTAATTTTCCGCTGAAAAATCTGTCATTAATTGGCGAATTTACGCGCACAAATATTATTCCGTACAAACATTCGATTGCGGAACTGACTTACGCCTCGAACGGAATAAATCTTGGGCATTATCTCGGCGACAACTCGCAGGACATTTACGTTGCACTCACCTACAAGCCAATTCGCGGGCTAAATCTGAAATTTTATTATGTAAATTCCACAAAATACCGCGATTTTGAATATAACAGGGCAAATATTGATGCGCGGAATGCAAGTCAAAACGCGACTTCAATTTTAACGCAAAAGCCGTTCAATCAAAAAAGTTGGACAAATCAGATTTTTGCGTTTAACGCTGTGTATGAGGTATTTAACAATATTTATGCAACTGTAAATGTGTCGTACAACAATGCACAAGGCAACGACTTATCAGCCAACGCAGGCAAAGTTGATGGAGAAAACTGCTTTACAGAGCAGGAATTTTTGGACAAATTCACCCCAAAATTCTATCAAGGCAAAAATATTACAGCAACTTTGGGGCTGACATTTGGATTTTAGTTTTTGGCATTAGCACGCAGATGACACTGATTTAATAGATAAACGCAGATAATTAAAACATTGATTATCTGCGTTTTATCTAATTTAATTAGTAAAAATCTGCGTGAATCCGTCTAATCTGTGTCATCTGTGTGCTTGACAATCGATTGAAATATAAGTATTACTCGCACGGATTAAAGCCTGCTGGCAGATTGAAACTTGCGGTAGGGCTGTAGGGCAATTCGCTGTTTTCAAACACCTTTTTCATATACAAAGCCCACACAGGCAATGCCATATTTGCGCCCTGACCTTCCGCCATATTGGTGAAATGTATCTGACGGTCTTCCCAGCCGACCCAAACGCCGCTCACAAGTTGAGGCGTGTAGGCGATAAACCAACCGTCTGCGTTGTCGTTGGTAGTGCCTGTTTTTCCGCCGATTTGCGCGGTACTCGGTATGCCGTAGCGGTATTTTACGCGCGAGCCTGTGCCGCCGTCAATTACTGCCTGCATCATCGTTATCATTTTGCAGGCGGTTTTTTCATTGACAACTTCGCGCGTTTCGGTGTTGAACTCCACTATCAGATTGCCTTTGTTGTCGGTGATGCGCGTTACAAAAATCGGTTTCACTTTGATGCCTTTGTTTGGGAATGTTGTGTATGCGCTAACCATTTCATTTACAGACACTTCGCACGGTCCCAAGCAGAGCGAAACCACAGGGTCGATTTTGCCCGACATTCCAAAATTACGCATAAGTTTTGTCAAATCGTAAGGCGAAAGGTTGCTCATTAAACGCGCCGTAATCCAGTTGTTTGAGTTCTGCAAGCCCCAACGCAGCGTAACCAACTCGCCGACACGCAACTTTGAGCCGTTGCGCGGAGTAAAATTTGTGCCGCGTCCATCAACATTTTCAAAAGTGTAAGAAGCATTAAGCAGCGTGTCGCATGGCTGCCAACCGTTGCTCATTGCCAAAGTGTAGAGAAACGGCTTGACGGTTGAGCCTACTTGCCGCCTGCCGACAGATGCCATATCATATTGGAAAAAACCAAAATTCGGTCCGCCAACATACGCCTTAACGTGTCCGTTGCTCGGCTGCATACTCATAAAGCCTATCCGCGCAAAAGATTTTGCATAAAGCAGAGAATCGCGCGGCGACATCAGCGTATCTTTAACGCCCTGCCAAGTAAAAACTTTCATCTCTATCTCTTTATTGAAGGCATCAAAAATCTCTTTTTCGGAACTGTCATTGCGTTTCATTGCAAAATAGCGTTCGCTCTGTTTTATGGCGCGTTCAACAAATTTGTCAATCTCTTCCTGTTTCATATTTCTTGGAAAAATACCGTTTTTTTGCGTTTTTTTCTCTTTAACAAATTGCGCTTGCAAGTCTGTAAGTTGCTGTTTTACTGCATTTTCTGCATATTCCTGCATTCGAGAATCAATAGTGGTGTAAATTTTTAATCCGTCAGAATAGAGGCTGTATTTTGTGCCGTCAGATTTTGGATATTTTTCGATAAAACCATACAAAGGGTCGGTTTCCCAAGCCAAAGAATCAAGATAATACTGCCCGAAATCTTTTTGCTGCCAATCGGCGTAATTTGAGCGTTTCGGTTTTTTTGCCGACATTCTAACACGCAGATATTCACGCAAATATGGTGCTAAACCTTCTTTGTGGTCGGTAGGGCGGTAATTGAGTTCAAGCGGCATTGCAGCCAAAGCCTCACATTCCTCCTGCGAAATATATTTATATTTCGTCATCTGATTTAAAACCGTGTTTCTGCGGTTGAGAGCGCGTTCGCGTGTTGTTTCGCGCCTGCTGGCAGGGTTGTAGAGCGAGGGGTTTTTGCACATTCCAACCAAAAGCGCAGCCTGCTCAACGGTCAATTTGTCGGGCGTGGTATTGAAATAAACCTGCGAGGCGGTTTTTATTCCCACAGCATTATTCAAAAAATCAAATTTATTAAAATAAAGTGCAATAATTTCCTCTTTGGTGTAGATTTTTTCAAGTTTTACGGCAATAACCCATTCATTCATTTTTTGAATGACGCGCTGAAAAATATTTCTTGCGGGGCTGGTAAAAAAAAGTTTTGCCGTCTGCTGCGAAAGTGTACTGCCGCCGCCTCTGCTGCCAATAGCAACCAATGCGCGCAAAACCGATTTTCCGTCAATGCCCGAATGACTGTAAAAGCGCACATCTTCGGTTGCAATAAGCGCGTTTATCAAATTCGGCGACAAATCGGCATAAGTGCAGTTCATACGATTTTCGCGTTCGGCAAAAAAAGTACCGAGAATTTTGTTGTCATCAGAATAAATTTCTGTTGCAAATTTGTTTTTTGGGTTGTCGAGTTCTTCAAATTCAGGAACGTAGCCAATCCAACCGATTGAAATCAATAAAAATATCAACGCCACAACGCCGATAATTCCTGCAAAAAAAAGCCAAAACCATTTAAAAAACGATTTTTTCTGCGCAGAGGAAATTTCAGATTTTTTCATTCTTTTTAAATTATTATTTTAAATAAAATTTAACAGCAAAAGTACAATTTTTTATCTATTTTACAAAACTATTCACAATAAAAAATTTTGAGGTGCTATAAAATAAATTTTGGTAATAACTAAAAAACAGGTGTCATTCCCGCGAAGGCGGGAATCCCATTTGTAGATTGCAGTAAGGAGATTCCCGCCTTCGCGGGAATGACAGGTCTCTTTATAAAACAATAGCCCTCAAAAAAATTATTAACCGTTATATTTAATTTTGCAATTTTCAAAAAAAAATATCTATCTTTGCAGTTCCGAATTTTAAACAATAAAAAAATGCTTTTAAGTAAAGAAAAATTAGAAAACGGCGCAATAATAGCCCTGTGGAAAATAGAGGAAAGCGTTGAAGAACTGCTCGAAATATTGCACCACGACAATGATTTATTGCTGCAAATTGCGCAATTCGGCAGCGAAAAACGCAAACTTGAATATCTCGCCGTGCGCGTGCTTTTGAATGCCGTTTTGAATGCCGAAAAAACAATCGAGTATCACCCTTCGGGCGCACCGTTTTTGACCGATAAGTCGTTCAATATCAGCATTGCTCACACAGGAATTTACGTTACGCTCATACTCCACCCCAAGAAAAAAGTGGGTATCGACATCGAAAAAATTTCGGACAAAGCGGTTAGAGTTCAACACAAATTTCTGTCGCAGAAGGAGATAGATTTTGTGGAAAATTCAACAGAAAAAACGCATTTAACACTGCTTTGGTGCGCAAAAGAGGCTTTGTACAAAATTATTGACGTGGAAATTATTGATTTTGTAGCCGACTTGCAGGTTTCGCCGTTTCAGCCATACATCGCAGGCACAATCGAGGCGCAGGAGTTTTGCACGCAGCACCAGCGCGAATACACGCTTTCGTACAAAATCGAGCCTGAATATTGCATTGTTTGGACAGTGGAACAATAATTTTTGATTTACGATTAAAAATTGATTTACGATTTACGATTTTAGATTTACGATTAAAAATTAATTTACGATTTACGATTTTTGATTTACGATTGAAAATGCAGGAACAAATTAAATATAGAACAAAATTAATTGGGTTGAATGTTATCGCATTAATTGATGAATTGCCTAACAAAACATCGTCTTGGGCGATTGCAAAGCAAATTGTAAGATGTTCAACTTCAATTGGAGCAAATTATCGAGCGGCTTGCAGAGCAAAATCAGACGCAGATTTTTTGAATAAATTAAAGATTGTAGAAGAAGAAACAGACGAAACAATTTATTGGCTTGAAATTTTAGAAGAAAGCCATTTAGTAAGTATTGAAAGAATTTTTGCCTTAAAAAAAGAGGTAAATGAAATTCTTTCAATAATAGTTGCCTCAATAAGAACAACCAAATCTAAAATTAATCATAAGTTGTAAATCAAAAAATCGTAAATTGTCAAGTTAATCATAAATCGTAAATCTAAAATCGTAAATTGTCAAGTTAATCGTAAATCTAAAATCGTAAATAATTTATGATGTTGTTCGATAACATATTACAGGCAAAAATTGAAAACCGCAAGTTGTTTGCGGTTTTGATTGACCCTGAAAAGTGCTTTGGAGAAAGGTTGATTGAGTTTGCAAAAATGATTGACGAGGCGCAGCCAGATTTTGTTTTTGTAGGCGGTAGCCAGTTGAAAAGTTCTGTAAATCAGGCAGTTGAAACAATAAAAGACATTACCAATGTACCTGTGGTTATTTTTCCCGGAAATGCGATGCAGACAAGCGAAAATGCCGATGCAATCCTGTTTTTATCGCTGATTTCGGGCAGAAACGCAGAGTTTCTTATCGGGCAGCACGTTAAATGCGCAATGGAAATAAAAAATTCGGGCATTGAGGTAATTCCAGTCGGCTATATTCTCATTGATGGAAAAAAACAGAGCGCGGCGGCGCAAGTTTCAGAAACAGAGCCGCTTAACGATTTAGACGAAATAGTAAAAACCGCCGTTGCAGGCGAACTGCTCAGCAATAAAATGATTTACCTTGAAGCTGGCAGCGGCGCAAAAGAGCCTGTTAATCAGCAAATTATCTCAGAAGTGAGAGAAAACATTTCCATTCCGCTGATTGTGGGCGGAGGGTTGAGTTCAGTCAATGATATTAAGAATGCGTTAAAATCTGGCGCAGATTTAATTGTTATTGGAAATTTTTTTGAAAAAATGCCCGAAAAGATATTTGAATTTTGTAACTTTGCAAAAAATTTTATTTAATCAACATAATTTTATTAATTTTAAAAAAAACAGAAACTTATGAAAAACTTTAAACTTTTCAGCGCAATCGCAATGATTGCAATTTGCGGCTTTGCAACATCTTGCAAAACGCCAAACCCTCCTCAACCAGACCCTGAGCCGCCACTGGTTGCAACTTGGAATTCCACAGGACAAGACGATGTGCAACTCAAAACTACTTCGCCGCTTGATGCACTTTTGCAGTCATATAAAGGCAGTATTTTGAATTATGTATCTCTTCCCGAAAGTTTTACATTTAAAAAAGACGGCACAGGCACATACACAATTACAGGCGCGGCGACCACAACAGGTAATTTTACCTACACAAACACAGAAACAACAATCACAATCACAGCAGAAAGTCTGCAACTTGGTTCGTATGATTTGTCGAACATTCCTTTTACGGTAGATTACACGCTTACGTCAGAAAATTCAATATTGAAGGTTGAATATGACGCAACCGCTGCAGTCAAAGCATCATTTGCGCTTTTCCCCGTTTTGTCAGGTTTTATTGAGGCTGACGAAATTACTTCGGTGAAACTTTCTGCGGTTTATGATAAGTAATGTAATGTAAGTTTTGGCCCGTCCTAAAAAAATCGTTACAGATTTTTTAGGGCGGGACACAGTTCAGACAAAAAGCCCGCCTGTTTTTTATTTTTGCAGACGGGATTTTTTGATTTGCAGTGCGTTTTTTTGCCCGTTAGGGCATAAATATCAATAGAAAGATATTGCAATGATGACAAATTTTCCGTAGGGAATTAACAAAACCGTTAATGTCCTACGGACAAAATAGAGAGGCAGCACGTTTTCTATTTATATTGAAGTCCTACGGACTATTTTTTGACTATTGTCTGAACTTTGATTTTAGAATGATTTTTTTGATTAATGTGATTAAGAAAAATCAAAAAAAATCATTCAAATCATATTAAAATCACAGTTCAGACAAAAAGCCCGCCTGCTTTTTATTTTTGCTGACGGGCTTTTTTGAGTTTTTCAGGTACAAGTTACGCTGCGCAAAACTTGCACCAAGCGGGGATTTTATTCCGAATAACTTTCGTCTTCGCCGTCAATATTTGCCTGCTCTATGACAACTTCGTCTATCATTACCTTTTCTGTCTTTAAATCAAGTAAAGCACTTCCCTTTGAAGGCGCAGAATACGAAATACGCCAAATTGATGAATGTAATTCTTTATCTGTTTCATAAACTTTTACGTTATTAATGAAGAATGTTAAATGCTTTGATTTATTTTCTATACTAATAATGACTGGAGTTTTTTTGTCAATTTTACAATTTAACTTACCTTGTACTGCAGATTTTGGGCGAAACAATTTTTTGCTGCCAGCAGTTACATCGTAAAGATAATATTTACCAAAGGCAAGTTCAAAAATTGAACTACGTTGTTCTTCTTCGGAAATATCATAAAAAATTTCAAAACTACCAATATTTTTTTGAGAAAAAATAACATTGAAAGATACTTTAAAATCGCGTTTTATATCTAATGGAAGATTACACCCTGTGCTTACTGCCATATACGCATTAGTTTGTATCTCTAAAAAACCATTTTTTACAAGGGCATAATTGTTGCCGCTTGTTTCACCCCAACCCCAAGTATTTGTGTCAAAAGTTTCTACTTGTTTGTTCTGCGCAGATAAGGTATTGATAAACAATATAATTGCTGCTAATAATAATGTTTTTTTCATTTTATTAAATTGTTAATATTGATTATCTGTTACTTCCGACAACATTTTGCAACTCTTGAATTATTGTTGCAAATTTGTTTAAAACGCGATTGTAATTTACAAAACATTGGTCACTTCTACCACAATCTCTGTTAGCAATTTGAGATGAAATTCTTACTCGATACTTCAATTCGTTTTCATCGCCAAATGCAATTTTCACTTCCAATCTTGTTCTTACAAACTGATATGTAAAAGTTTGCATACTCCAAGCCGTTTTTATCCATCCTGCCGATTTATCGCGAATTTCAATGTCGTTAAAATTATTAGTAACAACACTCATTATGCGTTTCCAAGCGTCATCTTCCGTCATTCCTTGCTTAACAGTGATATCGAACCATTTTTCAACAGTTACACTATTTTCACCTCCAACAGAATTTTTTTCTGCCTCATCTTCGGCTAATGTATATGCAACATCTTTGTTTGGGTTATCTCTAAACAACCGTACTTCCTTTGTAAGATACCCCTCTGCCTCAAATTTCAGCATAATAAAATCTGTTTTTTTGGAAAACTTATATGTATAAGTTCCATTACCTACCTCACTGCTGTTTAAAAATATTTTGGCAGTTGATGGCGTAACGTGTATAGTTTTTATTTGTGCATTTGCACTAAAACCAAAGCCTATAACGGCTACTAAAATAAATAAATTTTTTTTTAACATTTTAATTTGCCTATACCCTTAGGACTTATTTGTGCATCTGGTACGCAAAATTGTTTCTTTAAAATCTTCCCGCTCTGATTGGCTTTGCGAGTGTCTTGCCACTTTTTACGAGTTTCTGTTCTCGCTGCATATTTTTTGAGTGTTATTGCAGTTTCACTTCGCAGTTTTTTATGGGAACAGTTGCGATTCTGTTTTATATAATAGTGGCGGTCGAACCGTCGTCGGATTTTTCATATTTTGACAATAAAAATAGCGTGGAATCTTACCTGTAACTCAGGTTTCCACGCCTATATATGCTGGCAAGTAATTCCACGCCGCATCACGCGGCATTAACTACTAATCTTGCATATATAACAAATTGTGGAAAAATGAGTTACAAAAATTAACAGTAATCGCTATTTTTTTATCTAATATTCAGTGCATTACGCACATTTTTTTTGTTTATATCATATTATTTTTTGTTTATAATTAGACTGCAAAATTACAAAATTATTTTAAAACAACAAATATTAACAAAAAAAAAGCAGCAAATATTATTTTACTGCAATTTTTTGTAATTATCTATTTTGGTTTTACCTTAAATATTCAATTCATTTTTCAACATTTGGTAGATTTCTTGCCAAGATTTTTGATAAAATTTCGTATCTTGTTCGGCAAGTTGTCCGAAGACAGCAGAGGAAAAGAAAATGTCGGCGGCTTTTTCTTCGTCAAAATCGAAATCAATAACAAGTTGCTCAATAACTTTTTCGCCAATATCTTCTATGCTAAAAATTATTTTATAACTGATAAAATCAAGCATTTGCAAAGAATTGAGCGTACAAAAACAAATTTGGTGGTTGGGTTGCTTATCATAAACAAGTTGTGCAAAAAACTCTTCTCGCGAAATTTCTCCACGCAAAAAACGTTCTATTCGCCTTTGTATTCTGTCGTCAGCCACTGGTCCTTCTATAATATCATAATCGTGAGTTGCGTTAAAATGCTTTCGGTTATTTATGACAAAATCAAACCATTCATCATTATAACTGTCGAAACGCAATACTTTGAAATTTTTGTCTTGATAAACTTCCTCGTCAAATTCAAATTCTGTGATAACACAGTGTTGCCAGTGTTTTTTAATTGCAAAACTTTCGGCTTGTTCCTTGTATTTTGTAACATAAAAGCCCTGTCCAAAATCTTTTCTTGGCTCGCATTTTGTCAAGTCAATTTCTTCAACAGCCGTATAACTCCCGTGATAAACCTTCATCGCATACCTCCGTTTTCG
>JAISKN010000273.1 GCA_031260925.1 Prevotellaceae bacterium
TGTCGCTGTCGCTTGTTGGTTTTTTGATTGTTGTTTTAATCTTTATTCCTTTGAATAAATAATTGGAAACATCATAAGTATCTTCAATAATATGGCTTACAGGCAAATTATCTGTAAGAGTAGCATACATAGTTCCTTCCTGTCCAAATGCTTTCCAATCAAAATTGTCATCATTATACAGTTTTGTTATAACTGTCTTATAGCCGTAATCTTCTCTTTCAAAACGGTTGTATTTTCGGTTTTTGTATTCAAAAGATGTTTTGTTTTGAATATATCCTTCTTTATTGGGATTGATTTCACAATCTATAAAAGAATAACCATTTTTAAAAGATGACATATTCCAGTTTCTGCTTGGATTTTCGGTGGTGCTGTGTTCAGACATTTTATACCCTATTTCCATTACTAAACTTGTTGGATTTTTTATTTTTGCAAGCAGATTCGAAGGTGTCGGTTTTGCATACGAAATCATAAGAGAATCTGGTTTGTGAAAAAATTCTGAAATATTGCTAATATCATTATCTGTGCTTACTAAATCGGGGTAACCGTCATTGTTGAAGTCCATAAATTTATATCTTTCTGACGATACGCTCCACGAGCCGCCTCCAGCAATAGTTACAGTAATTTTCAGTGGAATAACACTTAATGAAAAACCTACAGTTAATGCGCCGTTTGCACCAAAATTATATGAATCTCCGTAATTAATCTGCGCGCCCATACCCGAATCTTCACCTGACACAAGATTTTGCCAGTCAGTAAAGCCAGAACCTGTGTTATATGCAACCTGTATTAAATCAGCGGGAGCGGTGTACGGGATTGTGCTTGCGCCTGCAGAAAGATATTGTACCAAATTATTAGTAATTTCTAATAAAACATAATTGTCAAGTTTTATCATATCTACAAGTCCGTCAGCATTTACGTCCATCATCATATTTTTTGTCATATTGTTTGATGTGGAATTACTTATACCACCAGAAATACTATATATTATATCAAACCCTTTAGTTGCAGAGCCAATAACCTGAGTATAATCATAACCTCCTCCGATACTGTTGCAAGATGAAAAACTGGTTGATTTTTGCAATTCGTTCATATTGTCATAATTAATTGAATTACTGCTCAGTTTATATCCAAGGTTCAAATATGCGTTTCCGTTTTTATCTACTTTATCAGGCAATCCATCACCGTTAATATCAATCCAAGTCATTTCTGAATAGTCGATTGACAACGCTCCGCTTTGTCCTCCTGTAATATTGCTGCTACTGCCGCCGCTACTTCTCAAACTTGTTTTATTATCACCATTTCTGATATTTGATGCCAACTGTTTTACTGATTGGACAGAATTTGTACTTGCACTGCCTGAATGAGTTTGTGCTGTGGAATAATTTATGCCCTCGCCGCTGTTTATATTTTCTATTTTGCCGCTTAATCCTCCTTGTGGTTTGCTGTATTGAACTTTCTTCAATCCAACAATGTCAGGATAACGGTCTCCATTCATATCCATATAGTCAGATTCCAAAGATGTTTTGCTTTTCGAGTACGCATATCCCAAGAAAAGTCCGCCAATTCTAAAACTGTATGGCTTTGTTGTCATCGTTTTAATTATGGTTTTTGGTTTTTCTCCTGCCGTAACCACAGGGATTGGTAGTCCTTCGTCTTTTACTCTCGAAATTGTTGTACTTATGTCATCGTAAATAAAACAGTTATACATTGTGTCCTTGCGTATAGAAGCAAGTTCGGTGTATGCCGAATAACATTTTTTCTTATAATCTGGGTTCATTATAAAGAAGTTGCCCGAAAGAGGATTAATAGCACCGTCTAATTCGTCTTCAGGTTGCATTGATGTAAATGTGCTAACATCAACATTGGAGTTTTCAGAGTCAGAGTCGGCAGGTAACAAACTTGTTTCATCTTGACTATCTCCAATGTTTGCAGGCATCATATCATTCAGTTTTGTGGAATCAATAGCACTTTCTGACATATAATCCAAATTTAATAAACTTTCGTCAATATAACACAAAGTAGAATCTTTTGGTTTGTAGCCGAATTGTGTCCAACCTCTGTAAATATTTTCAAACTTATTATGTGCGATTTTTGAATAATTTGTGTAAAGCCCACTGTTATAACTGCCTGCATTATTTATTTTTGCTTTAATTTGAGTTATTAAATTTCCTAATACACGGTTTTCAACATAAAAGTCAATATAATAATTGCCGT
The DNA here is from genome assembly GCA_031260925.1 of Prevotellaceae bacterium. Lineage (GTDB taxonomy): Bacteria > Bacteroidota > Bacteroidia > Bacteroidales > Paludibacteraceae > F0058. The sequence continues at coordinate 2,215 of JAISKN010000273.1, forward strand.
TTAGTGCAACTGTGGTTGTACAGGGTTTTATTGTATTAAACGAATTGTTGCCAGTGCCGCCAATGTGTTTAAATTCTCCGTATGTTATCAGGTTGCCATTCTCATCTTTTACTGTCATAAAAAAACTCTTGTTTGTCGCAGAAAGACTCCCGCTGCCATAGTAAACTATAGGTTCAAAAGTTTTTTGTGAGTTGTTATTAAAATTCAAATCAACTTTCTGCGAAGGCTGTTTTGCATAATGGTAAGTTTTTTTGCCAACAACAGGCGTAAATGAAGTTGTGTAAATCGGTTGTCCGTTAGGGTCGCTATATGTATCAACTACTGATAGAGTAGTAGTTGTGCCATTTGTCGTTTGATATGCCGCTGTATAATAAACAGTTATTTTCACATCTGCTTTTGTCCAGTCAATTTTGCCCGGACATTCCAAAACAAAACTTAAAGAATCCTTTTGATGAACATAGTTTCGAGTAATAAGCGTATCGTAACCTGTTACAGATTGTCCTTGTGAAAATTTTCTATCAATAATATTATTTGGCGATGAGTAAGCAGTATTTTTTAATATCAACGGCTCTTGTAATATAGCATTGTAATCTAACTGAACACGAATTTTTATGTCGCCGTCAAACGGAAGTTTTAAATTTTGCGCTGTTCCATTTAAAACAAAGTCATTCGCTGCATTAAATACAAAATTATTATGTTCAGAAGAATAAATATTTGATATATTAATACCTTTGTCTGTAGAAATAGTCTGCTCGGAAGAATATTCAATTATTGGATTCCATTTTACAACATCAAGCGTATGTCTTTCTTTTGATTCTACCCAAAAATAAACAATATCGCCTGCATTCACTGCAAAAGAAGTGTCCATATCAACATTATCGGTAACCTGTAAATTTATGTCTCTTTTCATTAAAGCATTGCAGTTTGCGTTTCCGCTGTGCTGAATAGTAAGTTTTACTCCATCAAAAATGCTGTATTTTTGCCTGATGCTGTCTAAATCTGATGTTAGACTTGCATTGCCTGTAATATTTATTTTACCTGAATACGGCGCAATCCAAGCCCGAATAGTCTGAATATCAGGCGCATAAAGCGGGTTATATTTTCTTTCTATTATGGTGTAGGTGGTATCACAATGTAGTGTTACCTCTGTTGTATTGTGAAAATGATAGTGTATGTTACTTAAACTGTCCAAAGCAGTAGAATCAACAACCACAGTAAAATAATCAGTGCCATTCCATTCAACATCGCGAAACTTATTTCTGCTGCCTATATAACACCTCTCATTGATATCATAATATAAAGTATCTGAATTGTAAAAAAGCGTGGGGCTGCATATTGTATCTATTGTATTTGGTAACGTAAAACAACATTTGTTATCAAATGTATTTGCAACTAAGTCATAAACTTTTCCTTTGTAAATATAATGTTTATCACAATCTGGTCGGTTGAATATAATTGTGTCAAAAATATCAATGTTAAGATTTCCACATTCGTTACATTCATTAATTCCAATTTTATGAATGTCTGTTGTGTCGCAATGTACGCTCATTACAGAATCTATATAATTGCCATAGAATACACTGTCATTAACTTCTCCGTCAATTCTTATAAAGTCGTCTTCACAACTGGCACCACTAATATAAACCGTATCGTTTTGCAATTTATCTGTAAATGTTGGCAATCCGCCTACGCCTACTCGATTAAAATAAACTTTATTATTATCCGCATCAACTATATCAACTAAACCGTCACCGTCTATGTCTGACAAATAAACCGAAGTGTTATTATGCGAAGTAGACCAGTCAAACCCTAATTTGCCAAAAAATTGAAGTTCTAACCCCCAATTATTTGAATGTGAATTGGATTTGTTAAAATCTTTGATATCAGTGTTTATAGAGTGTGTTGTGCTTTCAAAATAACTTTTGCCTGTTGCATTATCTATTTTATGCAAACGATAATGTAAGTTTCCGCTACCATCTTTAAACAATTTATCAGGATAACCGTCTCCGTTTAAATCTGCCATTACCATATAAGCATTACTATTGTCTTCGTTATATGAATAATTGCCGCCGACAGTGGTTGATTTCCACCAAGAATCAAAACCGTATCCCACAGCAAGAGTACCGCCCAAGTTGGCAGAATTTGAAACGCTGCCGCCTAATGACCCTTGCTGTTGTGGGGGTTGCAACATTTGAGGTCCTTGTATACGAGGCTGAGAACCGTCAGTACCTGCAAATACTTTTACGGGCGCGCCATAACTAATATGACCATCTGTGTACTCAAAAAAATACTTTACAGGGTAATATTTGCTTGCATCGGAATGATTTGCACTTCTGTTAAAAACATTTGCATTGCTGAATAAATTGAAGTTGTCGTCTATTTTAAATAAACTATCGGCATCCAGCACATTCGCTAACAGTGTTTTTCCCTGACTTGAGTTATCATTTTTATACCCAAAATAATATTGCCGCAATGTATCTGTATCATAAATCACATCAATTCTATCTAACAAATGAGCATTAACTTCTAAAAGTCCTTTTCGTGCATTGCTTGTTATATCAGGGCGAACAGTGGCGTTATTTGCTGAATATTTTGTTGCAAGTTCAAAACGTATTTTGTATTTTGCAGGCGCAGACGGATGCCCAGTATAGTTTATTTCTTTAATATAAATCTGTTTGCCCTGCTGATATGGTACTGTTTGATAAATAAATTCTACAAAATTACCGTTTAAATCTTCCATTTTTTGCAGATACCATTTGCCGATACTGCCGTTGGCAGTGGTTAGTTTTGTACTTGCATTTTGTCCGTAAGTAAGTTTTAAACCGTCTTTGTTAGTAATAACAAAATAATAATTTGATGGACTGCTACCGTGTCGAATTATTTTTTGAAATGCACCTTCCACTCTTCGATAAAATCTTGTTGTGTCGCCCTTTACAACGTCGTTTCTGTTTTCAAAAGGTCTTCTGTATGTCGGCTTTTTTAAAATGAAATTTCCGTTATTATCAACTGTATCCAACACTAATGTTTCTCCATCTAACAAATACGTTTCGGTTTCTTTGTCAATATCGTACAACGGCACTCCCCACCGTGTTTCCACTTCGATGCTCGAAAAAGGTATGTCCCAACCTTGACCAAGCCAGCCGTTACCGCCGCCGCTGCTGTAAGAGAGCGACAAATTCGGCTGCATTCCGTTTCTGCCTGCGGGCAACCAAAGAGGCATAGAAGTGTTAGCAGTGCCTTTGTTGTTTGCCTCTGGAACGGAAAACTGACCAATGCCTGTGTGTGGGTGCGCAGCCTGTAAATCCTTTATCATTGTAGGCGTATATGCCTGTACATCAGGCAGTTCTGGGGCTTTGAGAATGCCGTTGATGTAATCTGTAAAGTGGTCAGTGTGCGAATAAATCACGCAGTTTGCCAAGTCAATGCTGTCGCGCTCAATACGCTGCCAATGCTCATTTTGTTCATCATAATAAAAGGTAAAAATATCATTTGGAGTGTAACCCTTTTCAATCAATGCTGTATCATATTTTAACGCGATAACTTGCTGATTTTCAAACTTTTGTCCGTCAGGTAAAAAGCGATAACCCGCACTTTCGGCTGTTACGTTAAATATATCACTGCTCACAATAGCCATATCAATACTGCGTAACGCAGTGATTGACAGCGTTTTATTCTCTAAAACAGCATTGTTATTGCCGAAAAGTGTTGCACCCAAAAGAGAAATTTCAAACTCATTTTCGGGCGTAATGTTCTGTTTTGTAGATTTTGCAATATAATTTAATCCTGTTTCAAAATCATAATCTATTGAATTATTGAAAGTTACTACTCTTTCAACTTTTGTGCCATTTGGGTATTCAACTTCAATAGTTGCAACCCAACTGTCTTCTGTCTTTGTTCCTTGTTCTTTACTCTTTGTTCTGTTTACAATGCACTCAAAAAAACCGCCTTTTGTTTTAACTTCCTTATTATCAATCTTTAACACCGCATCGTCATTGACAAAACCCTGTAAATAACCAAAAGAGCGGTAAAAAGCGCGGTTATTCGGCTGATTTACAACAATATAACCATTGTCGTTTTTGATTTTGGGAATAATTTGCAACTGCATATCTTTTATGCCGACCAAATTATGAACGCCGTCAGGCAACTGATAACGAATAGTATTTTTGCCTTTTGTCAATGCAAAATAGGGCAGTTCCTCCGTTTGTGCGTACCAAGTTGTATCAGTTTTTAAAAATTTTCCGCCGACAACATCGGAATTGTTTATTTTCTTAATCAATGACGTAAAGTCCTGAACGCCATTGAGTTGATATGTTAAAACAACGCTGTCGTTTTCAGTAAGATTTTCGGGTAGATAAAACTCAAATGCCATATCGGTATTTGCGCCCTCTCTGATATACTGAAACTGCTCATTTACAGGCAGATAGAATGTGCCTGCGGGCTGTGTTACAGCCTGATTTTGTGCAACTGCAATTTTCGGCACAATAACAAAACTGTCAAGTTTTGTAGGTTGAATTTCGTTTTTATCTTGTTGATTTTCAATAACTTGCTCGTTATTGCTTGCAAACTTCATATTGCCGATGCTTGCCGATGGTTTTCCGCACGAAAGCATTGCTACTGCAACCATCATTATAAT
>JAISKN010000354.1 GCA_031260925.1 Prevotellaceae bacterium
GAAAGTAATTTTTGTTTTTTATTTTTATTAAAATCGGTTTTGCCGATTGGCATATTAAATTGATTTTTAGAATTAAATCTTAAATCATTATTAAAGCAATAAATTAATAAAGTATATAAATACAACGACTTAATTTCTTGATTTTCAAAATCTGTTTTATTAAAATGTTCTCTTAATTTTATATACCCCTCTTGATTGTAATATTTCAAACCACTATTATCTTTCACATATTTTTTATAAACATCACAACCGTATTTATCGCTGTATGAAAGTTTAAAGTCTGATATTATTTGTTCTGTTGTGTCTAATATTTCTTTTGTTTCAAACTTATTTAACGTTTTTAGAAGATTTATTAAATAGTCATTTTTATCAATACAAACAACATTTTGTGCCCTTATATTAAGCCCCACACTGCAACCACCACAACAAATATCGTAAAAAGTATTAATATTTGTCGGGAATAATGGCAATAATTGGTCTAACAATCTAAACTTATTGCCTGTGTAATTTAATGGCGATTCAATCATTCTATGTCCTCCTCTATTCCATAAAAACTACCTAATGTATTTATATCAACAAAAATTCCTTGTTTTATAAATTGCTTTTTATCAATTTTTTTATATATGGTTTTCAACATATTAACAACGTCTTTTTCTTCTGCATTATGTATCTTTCTATGGCAATTTGGACACAATGGAATTATATTTTCCAAAACATCAAGAGAATTTTTAAACAACTTTGAATTTTCCATTTGAATTAAATGATGCCCTTCTAAGTAAATTGTTCCATCTCTTTTTTTGAAATATGTTTGTTGATGAATATTACTGTCACATTCACACCAATCTATAAAACATCTATAATTATATTTTTTGACACTTTCTATTTTTATACTATGTTTTCGTCTTTTGTTTAATAAAATTTCTTCTTCATCTTGAATATTCAAAGCATAAGAAATTATATCTACAATCAAATTTGTGTTTTTGCTGAAAATTTCTTTTGTTAATTTGCTCTCTACTTTAATAAATTTGTTTAACTGCAAATCAAAAAAATCATCAACATAATCGTTAATTATTTTATACAAACTTGTTTGAATATTAGCATAGTCATAATTTTTTTCACAAGCCTTTTTGAATATCAAATAGTTGGCAATAATAAAAATATCGTATTTGAAATTTTTTATTCCGCCTGCATTATTAATTTTTCTTTTCTTGTAATTATCTTTTTCAAAAAAACTCACATCACAATCATTTTCTAATAGATAATACAAAATATTTTCACAATCGTCATTAAAAAATAATGTGGCAAAGAAAATTCTATTTAATTTGTTGTTATTCAAAACGTCTAAACAATCTTTCAACAAATCGCCTTTATATGTCGTTTGTATTTTTTCAATTGCCACTAATGGTTGTTTTTCTACATCAAAATATTTCCCCGACAGTAAGTAGAAACAAAGAAATAACTCTAAATATTCATCTCCATTTTTTGATATTTCAAATAACTTTTCTGCATTATCATTCAAAAATGGGCTATCTTTAACATTTCTAAAAAGTATTTTTGCTATTTCTAATCTTTTTATTTTTTGTTTATGTATTGATTGATTATTTCTTATATAATCACTCCAACCTACTAAGTCATTGTCAGATTTATATTTTTGGTAAATAGTAACCAATTCTTTTATATATTTTACAATACTACCTGCATTTCTTATGTTAGTAGTAACAAAACCAAACATTCTATTCTGTCTTGTGTGAGCATTACTTATAAAATTTTGTTTATCAATGCTATCATATAGTTTCTCTAACTCATTTGTATTCATATAGGTTTATTTTTTTGCAAAATTACATTTTTTTTGCCAATTAATTCTTCATTTTTCATTCTTCATTTTCTCATTCCGCTGCACTTCTCCCAATGCGCTCCCAACGAATTTTTTTGTTGTCTTTGTCCCAAGAGAGCCACACGAAGACGGGTCGCCCAACGATGTGGTCTTCGGGTACAAAGCCCCAATAACGCGAGTCGGCGGATTTGTGGCGATTGTCGCCCATCATCCAAAAATAGTCCATTTTGAACGTGTAAGTGGTTGTGGCTATGTTGTTTATGAAAATTTGACTGTCTTTTACGGCGAGCCTGTTTCCTTCGTAATTTCTGATAATATGCTCGTAAATCGGCAAATTTTCCAACGTCAAATTTACACTTGTGCCGCTTTTTGGCATTACCAACGGTCCAAAATTATCCCGTGTCCAACCGTATTCTGCGTTGAGCGGAAAAACTTTTCCACCTCGAAGAATATCAGGCTCAATTAAAACTTTTTTAATATAATTTAATTTTTCGACTTTTTCTTTAACCTCTTTTGTCATTGGAAAATGGTATGCTTTTGCGCCATAGTCCAAACCTGTTATTGCATAAAATTCAGGAACATCTTGAATTCTATTGTTTATAAAATATTCATATAATGTTTCCCTATCTTCTTTGCTTATTTTCAATTTATCAAAAAATGTTTCTGTCAGCGCAGTGCCGTCTGTTTGTATAAAATAATTATATTGAACACCTGCAAAATCTTTCTCTATTTTTCCATTGATATAAATCTGATTATCAACTATTTGCAAAGTATCGGCGGGCAAACCAACGCAACGTTTTACATAATTTTCTCTGCGGTCGACAGGGCGATAAATAATTTCGCCAAATTCCGCCTCATTATTTCTAACAACATCGCGCCCATAGATATTACAAAGCGAGTAATAATCGGGGTTGCTGACTTTCAAAGGCACGGTATCGCCTGTTGGAAAATTGAAAACCACAATATCGCCGTGTTCAACTTTGTCCCAACCCTTGAGCCGTTTATATTTCCATTGAATAGCATCGGAATAACTTTTTGTACCCCACGGAAACGTGTTTTGCACAAGCGGAAACGACAGCGGCGTATTCGGCACGCGCGGTCCGTAAGAGGCTTTGCTCACGAACAGAAAATCGCCCACAAGCAGACTTTTTTCAAGTGAAGAAGTCGGAATTTGATAGTTCTGAAATAGGTACAGATTTATAAAATAAACCGCCACCAAAGCAAAAACTATCGCATCAACCCAACTCATTACCGAGCGGACAGTCTTGTTTTTGGAATTTTTCCACCAAGTGTATGGAATAAATTTTGTTATAAAAACATCAAGAATGAGCGGCAGCAGCAACAGCCACCAAAAATTGCCCACCCAAGCGACAAAAAGCACATAAATTATTGCCCAAATCGAGAATTTTACCCAATTTTTAAGCGGTTTTTGAAATCTTTTCATTTTATTTAGTTTAATTTAGTTACGGTGTCATTCCCGCGAAGGCGGGAATCCCCCACATAAAATTGTATAAAGGAGATTCCCGCCTTCGCGGGAATGACACCTGATATTTTTAGTTATTAATTTTTAATAAATTTTGCATTGTAAAAAATCCTGTTTTGTCCTGCAAAAATTCCGCTGCGAGAATTGCTCCGAGAGCAAATCCAGCGCGGCTTTTCGCATTGTGCGTGAGTGTGATAATGTCTTCTGGGCTGTCGTAAATTGTGCTGTGAATGCCGGCAACTTCGCCCTCGCGTTTTGCGGTGATTTCTATTGAAAAATCGTTTTGTTCTGGCGATAAAGTCCAGGAATGTTTGCCGTTTAGTTCGCTTAAAATATTGTCAGCCAGCGTAATAGCCGTTCCAGAAGGTGCGTCTTTTTTCTGTTTGTGGTGCGTTTCCTCAATTTTTACATCGTATTGCGGAAAAGCGTTCATAATTTTTGCAAGTTGCCGATTAATTTCAAAGAAAATATTTACCCCAATACTGAAATTTGATGCCCAAAAAAGCGTTTTCCCATTCTCTTCGAGTTCGCGCTGCAAAATGGGCAGATTTTCGTGCCAGCCTGTTGTGCCTGACACCACTTTTACGCCTGCAGCCCACGCTTTGCGAATATTTTGTTCGACTGCGGCGGGCGTTGTAAATTCGAGCGCGATGTCGGCAGAGGAAAATTCGGGTGAGTAAAAATCGTTGGGGTTTTCCACGTCAATGCGCGAAACTATTTGATGTCCGCGCTCAATGGCGATTGCCTCAAGCATTTTGCCCATTTTTCCGTAACCGATTAATGCAATTTTCATATTTTTTATTTAAAAAAAGGTGTATGTGAAAAATTGAAAGTAATTTTTCGCGCAAAGTTACAAAATATCTCTGATTTTTTCATTATTTTTGCAAACAAAAAATTCTATACTTTATACTCTAATATCTACACTCTAACAAAGATGATTTCTAAACAAAAAATAAAAATCGTTTCTTCGTTGAAACACAAAAAATTCCGCGATGAACTCGGGCTTTTTGTTGCCGAAGGGGCAAAAAATGTTAATGATTTAGCGGAAAAATTTTCTTGCGAAATGCTGTTTGCAACGGAAAATTTTTTGCAAAACAATAAAAATTCTGCAAAACAGATTTTTGAAGTAAAAACCTCTGACCTCCTTAAACCAGTCTCTTTTTTGACAACGCCGCAGGAAGTTGTAGCCGTTTTTCAAAAGCCTGTTTTTGAAGAAATTAATATGAAAAACTTTGAAAATCAACTTGTTATCGCGCTTGACGAAGTGCAAAACACAGGCAATCTCGGCACAATTATTCGCATTGCCGATTGGTTTGGGATTTCAAAAATTGTCTGCTCGCTGAACACCGCCGATGTTTTCAACCCAAAAGTTGTGCAGGCAGCAATGGGCGCGCTCGCCAATGTCGACATTTGTTACGTTGATTTGCAAGGCTTTTTGCAGCAGGCAAAAAACGCCGAAATTCAGATTTTCGGCACATTCCTTGACGGCAAAAATATCTACCACGAAGCCTTGCCAAAGTCCGCTGTCATTGTTTTCGGCAACGAGGGCAACGGCATTTCGCCCGAAATCGCAGATTTAATCGACAGCCGCCTCCTTATCCCCAATTTTTCCAAAAATTCCCAAAAATCAGAGTCTTTGAATGTGGCAACGGCTGCGGCTGTGGTTTGTTCGGAGTTTCTTCGAAGGTGATTAGCACGCAGATAACACAGATTTACGCAGAATAGATTAAGTAATTTTTTATGGATTGCTTCGGAAATACCTCGCAATGACGGAAGTTGTTTTTGCAAAGGGCTACGTCATTGCGAGGTATTTCCGAAGCAATCCAGATTTTTTATCTATTTCCAAATATTGATTATCTGCGTGCTTTTTAGAGAGCCTCTTTTGGACAACTTCTTAAAAAGTCGTATCTTTGCACAAAATTTTTAATATTATGCAAAAACAAATAATTGAATGTGTCCCAAATTTTAGCGAGGGGCGTAATATGCAGGTTATCAAAGAGATAACTGACGAAATTGAAAAAATCGAGGGCGTTGCGCTGCTCGATGTTGATGCGGGCGCAAGCACCAACCGCTCCGTTGTTACCTTTGTCGGCGAGGCGGAAAAGGTGGTTGAAGCGGCGTTTTTGGCGGTGAAAAAAGCCGCAGAACTCATTGATATGAGCCGCCACAAAGGCGAACACCCGCGACT
>JAISKN010000010.1 GCA_031260925.1 Prevotellaceae bacterium
TGTATGATTTTGACATTCTTGTCCTGCAAAGCAATTTCATTTAATAAATTAGCCGTATTGTCATTGCTGCCATCGTTAATAAAAATTATTTCCGACTGATAGTTTTCGATTTTCAACAATACATTTTTTATTCTTTGATAAGACTCTACAATTACTTCTTCTTCATTGTAACAAGGAACTATGATGTTTAATGATTTCATATTTTTTTAGATTTAAAAACAAAACGAACTAATATAAAATTTAATGGTATAGCAATGGCAAAAACAGGTATTGGTGCTAATTCCTTGCTAATGCCGAAATATAGAAACAAATTCAATAGCACAATGTGCATCATATAATTAATAATGTGCGCGCCGCCCAATCCAAACAGTCTTTTCCAAGACGGTTTTACTTTAAATGTAAAATAAGATGTCAAGTAAAAGTTGCAGACAAAACTTACAATATAGCCGATTGTATATGCAATATTTACATTGATAAATTTCTGCAAAACATAATACAGCCCGTAATGAACAGCAGTTGCAATTACTCCAACTATTCCAAAGCGTATAAATTCAGAAATTTTACTGTTTTTAACAAAAATATTACTGATTTTCCATTTCATCTTTTAAATAATACAATATTGTTGTACGGTCTAAATTGCTTTGTCCGCATATACGACCGAGTTCAATTTCGTGATAGTCGGCTGGAAAGTTCCAACCTGATTTTTCTAAATATTTTATATCTTCTTCTACTTCATTTTTAAAAAGAATAAGGTATTTTGCTCGTTCTTTTGGGATTGTATATTGATTGATGCCATAAACCAAATCTCCGTGAAACTTGCCGCCTACAAGATAAATTGCAATTTGATTGTCGCTAAAAGCAACCATCGTTTCTCCGCTTTTAAAACCAATTTCTTTTAATGTGTCTATCAGATGTTTATAATAATTTTGTTTATATTCATGAACATAAATATGTTTAAATCGTTCGCACTGCATCAGTTCATATTTTGATGAATGCGGCGTGTAATCATAATGGTAACCCCAAAGATGTCCCAAATAAATATAACCATCTGTAATTAATGTTATTGTGAATATAACAAGCCAACGATTATAATTTCCGTTTGTATTTTTTAATAGAATAAAGAAAAGCAGTGTCCAAAATGGAAAAAATATCAGCAGTTTATGCAAAATATCTTGGTTTGTGCCGAAAACTCCCGCAAATGGAATGAAAGTTAAAATTAAAACTATTAAAAACGTGCTGAAATTTTGTTTTTTTGAAAAAAAACTTGTTAATAAAAATGTTATCGGCATAAACAATAAATTTCCGCCGAGTGTATGAACTTTTCTAAAATAGACATAAATGAAAATTAGTAAAATAAAACTGATTCCAGTTAGCCATTTGTTGTTGATTTTTTTGATGATTAACGCAAAAACAACAGCAGGAATTTGCCAAAGTAAGAACACGCCAATTGCTTTAAAAACTCTAAAAAGCAAATCAAAAGAATCGTGAAACGTTGTACCGTCAGCCTCAACATTTATTAATGCAATGGCATTTTTTGAGAAATCTATTAAACTGTGAATTGCAAAATTATAGAAAATTCCACCTAAAATTAGTCCAAAAACGATATATAAACTGTTCTGCAATGCAATTTTTGGTTTATTTAATACAAAAAACAAAACGATTATCACTGCCGAGAGCAAAATGCCTGAAGGTAAATAATTTACAATGGCAAACAGCAGGAAAAACCCCAAGCAAAAAATATTAATGATTTTTGCACATTTTTTTTCTGTAATATCCGAAAGAAAAAAGAAAGAAAATGCCGATAAATAAAAGATATGTTGTAAATGGTCGAAAGAAATTGTAGGTGCAGCGTAGGTGTAACTTATTGAGCCTGATAATATAATTACCGCTGCGAATAAGCAGAAATTGACGGAAATATTGAAACGTTTTTTTGTCCATTTGTATGAGGTAAAAGCAAAAAACAGAACACTTGCAAAATCAAGCACAAAACGCAAGATACGGTAAAAAACTACGTTTGCCTCGTATTTGTCAGGTGTAATTGCTTTAACAATATAGTGAAAATCGCTTGCGGAAACCCCGATATTTTGATTTTTAAGATAACCAAGAAGGTAATAACCTTCGTCGCACGAGATACCGTTATTCAAATAAAGCAAGATTAAGGCATACACAAAAATCGCCGCAAAAATTGCGTAAAGCGTTGAAAATGAATTATATGAAAATATTTTTTTTAACATAAAAGTGAATTTTTGTGCTAATACATATTGGCGATAATCAATAAGAAAATAATAATTCTATTTTTCATAAAACTTTTTTATTACATTGCAAATTTTTTCAATTTCTTCTTTTTTTAATTCATAAAACATAGGCAAACGCACCAGACAATCAGCGAATTTATCGCAGTTCGGCAGTTTGCGCCCGTCGTGTTTTTGCGCGTAGAAATCGCTGCTGTGCAGGCTCAAATAGTGGAAAACTGCCAAAACTTCATATTCTTTTAAATATGCAATTAATTTTGTCCGTTCGTCAAGCGAATTGCAAGTTAAGTAAAACATATGAGCGTTATTTGTAGCGTAACTCGGAATATTAGGCAACCCTAAACCTGTTAGGTTTTCAAAACCTAACAGGTTTGAATAATACAGATTCCAAAGTATTTTTCGGCGGTTTTGAATATCGTCTAAATGTTCGATTTGCGCCCAAAGAAACGCCGCTATAATTTCAGACGGCAAAAATGAACTGCCTGTATCCACCCAACCGTATTTATTGACTTCGCCGCGAAAAAATTCAGCGCGGTTTGTGCCTTTTTCCCAAATGATTTCGGCGCGGCGGACAAAACGCTCATCATTCACAACCAACATTCCGCCCTCGCCAGAAATAATGTTTTTTGTTTCGTGAAACGAAAATGCCGCCAAATGTCCGATTGAACCTAATGCCCGTTGCGTAGGGGCGCGATTAATCGCGCCCCTACAATAAAACGAATCTATTGCCTGCGCTGCATCTTCTATCACCAACAAATTATATTTTTCGGCAATTTGCATAATTTTTTCCATATCGCACGCTGCGCCAGCATAATGCACAGGCACAATAGCCTTTGTTTTTGGCGTAATCAACGCCTCAATTTTATCGGCATCAATATTTGGATTGTTTGCTTCGCTGTCAGCAAAAACTATTTTTGCCCCTTGCCTCACAAACGCCAAAGCAGTGGAAACAAAGGTGTAACTTGGGATAATGACTTCGTCATTTGGCTGAATATCAGCCAAAATTGCGCACATTTCGAGTGCATCGGTGCAACTCGTAGTGAGCAGGCATTTTTTGAAACCGTATTTTTGCTCAAAAAACTGCTGGCATTTTTTGGTAAAAATACCATTGCCAGAAATGTGCATTGAACGCACAGCCTCTTCAATGTACTGCGTTTCTTTGCCTGTGAGATATGGTTTGTTAAAAGTAATCATAGTTTTGCGTTCTCAATTTTTTGATTAATATTTTTCGTTAAAATTGGCAGTCTAATTATTTTTTTTAAATATTCCAACATCACACTGATTATCAAACAAATTGTCATTAAAACAACAAAAATTACTATTGGATATTGAAATGAATAGATAAAATCTTTGAACCAATCATCGAAAATAAATGAGTGTATCATAAAAATATTCATAGAATGTTTGCCTAAAAATTTAAACAATGTATTGATATATTTTATATTACGAAATAATAATACAGTAAGAACTGCCATTATTGGTGCTAAAA
>JAISKN010000035.1 GCA_031260925.1 Prevotellaceae bacterium
ATGCGCCTTTGTCTGCTCAGCATCTTTGTGCGTAACGTCAAGAAAAACGTGGTCGCTGCCCGCAATTTTCATCTCGGTATCAATCGCCCTCGCCACAATATCGCGCGGAGCAAGCGACAACCGCGCGTCATATTTTTGCATAAATCCCTCGCCTTTTATGTCGCGGAGAACTGCGCCGTAGCCGCGCATCGCCTCAGTAATGAGGAACGAAGGACGGTCGCCAGCGTGATAAAAAGCGGTCGGGTGAAACTGCACAAATTCCATATCGCGAATTACGCCGCGCGCCCTGTGTACCATTGCGATGCCATCGCCCGTAGCAACGAGCGGGTTGGTGGAAGTGTGATAAACATTGCCGATGCCGCCTGTCGCAAGCATCGTAACTTTGCCCAAAATAGTGTCAATTTCGTGCGTTTGAATATTCAGCGCATAAACGCCAAAGCACTCAATATCAGGCGTATGGCGCGTAACAATCTGCCCAAGATGATGCTGCGTGAGGATTTCTATCGCAAAATGATGTTCAAAAACGTCAATATTTGGGTGCGATTTTATTTTGCGAATAAGGCTGTCCTGAATTTCCGCGCCTGTGGAATCTTTGTGGTGCAAAATGCGAAATTCGGAGTGTCCGCCCTCTTTGTGCAGGTCAAAATTTCCGTCAGGAGTTTTGTCGAAATCAACGCCCCATTCGAGCAGTTGTTTGATTTGCGCGGGCGCATTTGTTACCACTTTTTGCACCGCGTTAATATCACAAATTCCATCGCCTGCAATGAGCGTGTCCTCGATATGTTTTTTATAATCGTCTAATACTGTGTTAGTTACAGACGAAACTCCGCCTTGTGCAAGGGCAGTATTTGCCTCTGCCAAAAGCGTTTTGCAAAGAATTGCCACCTTGCCCCTGTGCGCCACTTTCAACGCAAAACTCATTCCTGCAATGCCGCTGCCGATTACTACAAAATCGTATTTTTTTGTCATAATATTTTTTAGTATTTTATCTTTTTAGACAGAAAAAACATAATTATTTTTGTGCATTCTATCTAAAATTTTATGCAAAATTACATTATTTTCTGAAAATAAAAAAACACAATTTTCTACTCCTTCATTTTCGGCTGCCGCACATAAAATGCAAAGCCGTTTTTGTCGTACAGTTTTATGGCATCGGGGACATTGTTCGTAAAAAATTCTACATTTTTTGTTGTGTTTCTGAGTACAAAATAGCAGGGTTTATCGAGGTCGCCTCTCTGCAAAAACTCTCTGTCGGTACATTTATTTTCGGGCTTTTGCTGCGCATAAAAATATGGGGCGTAACTTTTAAAAGTGCTTAAAATGTAACAATCTTCATTTTGCCTGTCTTCATAAAACTCAATAACCGACAACTGACTGTATTTTTCCACCTGAGGAGTAATGAAAAACATCGCAGCAGAAACAAAAATCAACGAACTTGACAGCAGATAGATAAACGCTTTTTTGTACTCTTTTTTGTTGCTGAAAACCACAAAAAGCACCACGCCTGCAACCAAAATCACGCCCGTAAGCCACTCAAAACCGAGCCACGATGAAGTTGCCTGCAAATTTCCGCGCGTAAATTCATCGGCATAAGGCATTATAAAATGTTTGAATTTGTCAAAAAACGGAATAGCCGCCGCCGCAATGCCGACTATTATTGAAATCGTTGCCATTGGAATTTTTACCCATTTTGCAAGCGTTTTTTTGCCGTCAAAAATTTGCTCGACATACCACGCCGCCATAAAAGTCAGCGGGAAATAACTCATTGACGAATAATGCACAATTTTGGTTTTCACAATGGTAAAAAGTATCATCACCACCCAAAAAAGAATAATTTGCCATTGAAAGAAATTGCGCATTTTTTCATTGCTTTCATCTTTGAGAATTGAACGGCGAAATGTTGGCAAGGCAAGTATTGATGCGGGGGAAACGCCAATCAGCACCATCACAAAATGATAAAGGAAAAAGCCGCCGTGTCCCGCATCTTTGGTTTGGAACAGGCGAATTTGATACAGAATAAAATCTTGAAAAATAGTGAAATTTCCGTTTATTATCTGCAATACAAACCAAAAACCGCCCACAAAAGCCAGCACAATAAAGAACAAAACTACTTGTTTCCAATTTAGTGTTGATTTGATTATTTGTTGTGTTTCATCTTTCGTCTTTCGTCTTTTATCTTCAATCTTTTTAATAATAAGATAAACAAAAAATGTGAGCGCGAAAATCAGAAAGCCCACAGGACCTTTTGTCAGCACCGCCAACCCCAAAAAGAGAGCCGAAAGCGCGACTTGCAAATATGTTTTTTTGACGTTTTCGGTTTGGGTAAAACAGATAAAAAAATATGTTCCCAAGAAAATAAACAGGTTAAACCAAGGGTCAATAATTCCCGTTTTGAAAAAGAAAAATGGAAAAACCGAGCAGGCGTAAATCAGTGTCCAAATCAAGCCGAAACGGACATTGCGCAGTTTGCGCCCGATGTTAAACAGCACCAGCAGCGTAATAATGCCGCACACTGCGTTCGGGAAACGTGCGCCAAATTCGTTTATGCCGAATATTTGCATAGAGCCGACTTGCAGCCACGCAAACAACGGCGGTTTTTCCCAAAACGGCTCAAAATTTATCTGCACCGTCAAGTAATCTCTTGTTAAAATCATTTCGCGCGCCGACTCGGCAAAATTGATTTCGTCCCAATCGAAAAGATGCACCACGCCAAGTCCGGGCATAAACAAAACCGCCCCCGCAACAACTATCAATAGTTGAATAATGATTAATTTTTTGTTTTCCATACTGTTATTTTTTTTTATTTCTTAATTTTCCAAAAATCTCTTAACGAGCCGTCAGCCCACGTCATTTTATATTTGTTGAAAATAAAAATGTAGCACAGCGTTGCAGAAAATCCGCCGATAATTGTGCCTGCAAGTACGTCTGAGGCGAAATGCTGATTGAGATAAATGCGCGAATAGGCAACCAAAATTGCCGTAATGCAGTAAAAAAACTGCAAAATTTTATTCTCAGTCATCAGAGCCAGACAAAGAAAAAACGAAAAGGCGGCAGTGCTGTGTCCTGACGGAAAACTGTGCCACGAATGCAGATTAACGCCAGCGACCTGCGGCAAAACGACATCGGGAAAATTTTCCGCAAAAAATGTTTTGGGGCGCGGCGCATTATACAACCACTTGCCCAGATGCGTAACTATCGCAGCCAAAGTGCCTGAAACCATAATAAACAGCGTTGCCCTGTATTTGTAAAACAGCAGCAAACCCGCTGCAATAAAGGGAAACGAGCCGCCAATTTCAGTGAAAACTTTGAAAAACATATCGCAAAAAACCGTATGCGGAGTTGCAAGAAACAGATGCAAATCCGCTTTTTCGTTACTTATCAGCAGGGCTGCAAGAACGATAATAAAAATAAAATACGGTATGTAAAATGTCCAAAATCGTTTCATCTGTCTGTTTTTTTTATTGAAAAAAGGAAAAGTTTTTTTGCTGTAAAATTCCACACGAAAACGATTATTGTTGTGAAAATTTTTGAAACTAAATAATGCACGCTCAAAAAGTCCGTAAAAAATTTCATAAACAAATATGTCAGTACAAGCCCAACCGCGCCTATTACGGCAAAAATCAAAAATTCCGTTTGTCGATTGTTGAAACGCCGTTTGTCAAAAACCCAAAAAATGCTCATCAAATAGGTAATAAGCAGCCCGACAGAAAAACCCAATACTGTCGCCAATAAATAATGAAAGCCAAAATATTCCTTACAAATAAAAAGTATGGCATAATCAACTACGAAGGCAATTCCGCCCGAAAAAAAGTAACGAAAAAGTTGTATAAAAACTTTTCCATTTTTTTCCATAAAAAAGGGTTTAAGTTTCAAAAACATTCTTTGATTTTTTTATAATAAAAAAAGAGAGCAAACGGAATACACAAGATAAAATATGAAATATCAACAATATTGCCGAAAAATGCCTCATTCAACCTGTTTCCACAAATGTGGTAAATAGAATATGTAAATATACATAAAAATAAATCAAGTGCAATGTAAAAAAACACATCTGTTGGTTTTTTGCAAATGAAACCAAAAATGATTGCTAAAACAATGAAAATCAGCGTATATGAAAAAGGCATTAAAGCAGACCCCTGAATAATAAACGGATTCATTTGTAAAAATTCATTCCAAAAGCCATAAACAAACGGAATAAATGTGCCGACAAAAGTGCAGAGTGCAATACCTGCCAAAATAAACATCTGCTTGAACGAAACATAACGTATTTTGAGTGCAAAAATACACGAAATGATGTATGCTATGGCAAAAACATTTCGTGTAGAAAGCAGCAAGCCAAATAAAATGCCTGAAAAAATCAATTTCTTAGTGGTAAATTTCGGAAATTCCTTGAAAAAATATACTATTGAAAACAGTATTAGCGTGCTGTTGAGCAAAATATTGCTTCTACACATAATCTCCCACCACAAAAAAGACGAGAAAAGCAATAACAGTAATAATTTTGTTTGAGTTCCTTCTTCTATCTTACAATATTTTAGCAAAAGAAAAAACAGAGGAACGCCCAACATCGAAAAATATCCCAATTCTTTTACAAAATAAAATGGGTAAGCCAAAATGTAATAAAACGGCATTGGACCGGGATAATTTCCTTCATTGGACTTTGCAAAATAAACGTACTCGCCATTTTCAAAATTTTGCCAAAACGAACTTATCACACTCCATCTGTCCACATGCAACGAATTAATATCAATTATTTGGAAAATAATGATGCAAAAAATCAGATAAACAATAAGTAAAATGTAATTAAAAATTGAGAAAATCTTTGCATCAATTTTGTCAGTTTTTATTGCAAAAATTGCAACAAGCATCACATCAATCAGCACCGTTGCAGGAATGTAAAAATCGGTATATCTGCTGAAATATTTAACGCTGAACAGCGTATTGATAAACAAAAAAATAAAAAAACAAATATATCTGGTCAATTTATTTTCACAAAAAATTTTGATAAAAATTTCTTTTGCCATACTTCATTCATTTTATAAATAACTTTGATTTAATCACTCCCCATTTATGAAACCGATATGCAAACGACACTCTTAACACGCCGAAACCGTAAATTGCACTGCGTTTTATGCTGATTGAAGAGGCATCATCGAAGTATTTTGTGGGGCAACTCACTTCGCCGATTTCGTAACCTGCATAGAAAATTTGCGCCAGCATTTCGTTGTCAAACACAAAATCATCAGAATTGACATTGTAGTTAATATTCCTCAAAACTTCCGCCGAAAATGCCCTGTAACCTGTGTGATATTCGGACAGTTTTTGCCTGAGCATTATGTTTTCAAACAGCGTCAAAATTCGGTTTGAGATGTATTTTATCAGCGGCATTCCGCCTTTGAGCGCGCCTTTGCCCAAAATGCGCGAGGCAAGCACCACAGGAAAAACGTCATTGGCAATCATATACGCCATTGATTGTATGATTTTGGGCGTATATTGATAGTCGGGGTGGAGCATAACAACAATGTCTGCGCCGAGTTCCAGCGCGCGGTTGTAGCAGGTTTTTTGGTTGCCGCCGTAACCTTTATTTTGCTCGTGCGCACAAATTTCTTTGATGCCGAGTTCGGCGGCTTTTTCTATGGTGTTGTCCTTGCTGAAATCGTCTGTCAGTACCACCTCATCTACAATGTCCATCGGGATTTCCTTGTAGGTCATTTCCAGCGTTTTCTCCGCATTGTAGGCAGGCATTACAACAACTATTTTCTTTCCATTAATCATTTTTTTATAATTTTAACAAAATAAATGCAAAGGTAGTAAATATTTTTGAAAATCTAACTTATATCTCCTGCCTTTCTGCCATTTTCAATTTTGGAGATTTTGCGTTAAGGAATAGAAAATAATTGTTTTCAACACTTTTTCAATATTATTCAACACTTCATCATTTGTAAATCTTATAATTCTGATTTCGTACTGATTAATGATTTTTGTCCGCTCGGCATCTCGTTCTTGCTGCTCTTTTTCGCTGTGATAGCCGCCGTCAATTTCAATGCCTAATTTTATTTCGGCGCAATAAAAATCAAGAATAAAACCGACTTTTAACGGGTGTTGTCGTCTGAATTTCAGTTGATTAACTTTTTTGTTTCTGAGTACTTGCCACAGCAATTCTTCGGCTGTAGTTTGGCTTTTCCTTTGCTCTCTTGCGTATTCTAACAGGTAGCGGGGGAGGTTGGTTTCTACGGTTTTTATGTCCTCACCCCCCTGCCCCCTCTCCAATTTGGAGAGGGGGTGTGGGTTACTTGCAGACGATTTCGCACTTTTGGGAGGTTGGCTTAGTATATTGTTATTTTGTAAATATTTCATTTTTGGTTTTATTTATAAAAGAATCTTGTGTTTATTGTTTTGGTCTAAAAAAAATATACTCGTCTGTTGCACCACGACACCCCCTCTCCAAATTGGAGAGGGGGCAGGGGGGTGAGGAACTAAATCTTCACCTCAACAACCCCCAAAACCTCTTTTTCCAAAACTTCAGCCCGCAAAGCAATTTCCTTTGCCTCGGCAAGCAGTTTGTCGGCGATGTCGCGGTTTTTCAAGCCCGATGCGTTGATTTTTACGTTGAGGTACGCGCCCAAAACGGCGGCACGCGCCACCAGCGCGCCAACGCCTGCATCGGACACAGAATTTGGGTTGCCCTCTTCAGCCATTATTTTCACTAACGGGAAAACTTCGAGCGAGGTTTTCATTGTTTCAAGCGGCACTTCCGTTGCGTAGAGCGTGGCATCTTGCAGGGCTTTGGAACGCGCCGCTTTTTCCTCGTCAGTGGTTTTTGGCATCGCAAAAACTGCCATTATTTTGTTGAATGCTGCGGTGTCTTCATCAACGAGATAGAGCAATTTTGCCATAAGTTGCTGACCCTGAGCGGCATAATCTGAAAAATACTGCCATTTTTCGTCCCAGCCTGCTTTGTGCGATGAAAGGTTGGCAACCATTGTGCCGAGAGCCGCGCCGAGCGCACCCGCATACGCCGAAATCGAGCCGCCGCCGGGAGCGGGACTTTCGCTTGCCGTTTCTTCGGCAAAGCCCTTGCAGGTAAAGTCAATCAACCGTTTTTGCGCGCCTTTTTCCATTAAATATTCAATCACTTTTTCTTTGGGGTTGAATGGTTTGAGGTCGTCAAGTCCAAGCGATTTTACAGCGATAAAAATCAGTTCTTCCTCGCTCAAACCGATTGAACGGTTTTGTTTTTCAAGGAAATATTTTGCGGCATCGAGCAACACATTTTTCGGCACAAGTCCGACAATTTCCGTGCCTGTAACGCGAATTCCGCGCTTGCCTGCTGCCCTGCAAACCTCCTCAAACGCCGTATGCAGCGATGTTTGGCTAATGTCGGTAATGTTCATCGAAACCTGCGCAATTTTGTACTCGTCAATAAACCAACCTATTGCCTTACAGCCCTTTAACGTGCCTGCAATCATTATCTGTTCGCCATTTTCGTCTTTGAGAATTTTGCCGACAACGGAATTTCCCTCACGCGCGGGTCGCCCTTTTTCGCGCACGTCAAAAGCGATTGCGTTGGCGCGGCGCGTGGAAGTGGTGTTGAGGTTGAAATTGACCGCAATCAAAAAATCGCGCGCTCCGCAAGCAGTTGCGCCTGTTTTGGCAACATTTTCGTCAAAAATTTTAGGTCCAAAATCGGGCGTGTCGCCCTCTTCAAAACGTTTTTTCAATCCTTCGTATTCGCCTTTTCGGCAAACGGCAAGGTTTTTTCTTTCGGGAATAATTGCCGATGATTCGTAGGCAAAAATCGGGATTTGCAACTCGTCAGCAATTCTTTTGCCGAGTTTGCGGGCGAGCAGAGCCGTTTCTTCGAGCGTGATGTTCGCAATTGGAACGAGCGGCAGCACGTCTGTTGCGCCCATTCGCGGGTGTTCGCCTTTGTGGCGGCTCATATCAATGAGTTCTGCGGCTTTTTTCACCGCCAAAAACGCCGCTTCAACCACCTTTTCCGCCTCGCCGACAAAGGTAACAACGGTGCGGTTGGTGCTTGCGCCCGCATCAACATCGAGCAGCGCAACGCCCTCGATTTTTTCAATTTCGTCAGTTATCTCTTTGATAACCTGCATATTACGTCCCTCACTAAAATTTGGGACACATTCAATAATTCTCATAATATTTTGTATAAAGTTTTTAGTATAAAGTATAAAGTTAATAGCATTGAGTATCAGTTGTTTAACATCTGACATTTTTCTACTTTTAACGTTCGATTTAATTTCTACAAAGGTACTAATTTTTTAGAAGATGTAAAAATTAAAAAAATTCGCAACTGAAAAATCAAAAACATT
>JAISKN010000104.1 GCA_031260925.1 Prevotellaceae bacterium
GCAATGACGGTAGCCGTATAAGCAATGGGAGTACGTCATTGCGAGAATTTTAAGCGAAATGAAATGTAGCGAAAAATTCGAAGCAATCCAGAAAAACTATATTAATTTAACAATCCCAACAACATGAGTAACAGTAAAATAACTCCTTATGCAACCTGATTAAAAACATAAGAATAGGTAACAGGTAATAGGTAATATTGCAATTTACGACTGTTGCCTGAAAGGCAAATATATTTCAGCCCAATGCAGAGCGTAGCGGCGCGTTGGGGAAATTTAACCCAATGGCAACGCCTTGGGTAATCAGGTTGGGTTAGGGAGAAATTGCTTGTTACTGAGGTTGTTTAGTAAGAAAAATCAGGTTTAAACAGACAATTTAAAATTTACAATTAAAAATTAAAAAAAATCTTGATAATCTTAATAATCTTATGAAAATCAAGGTTCAGACAAAAAAAAATATTTTTTTGTTGCATAATCCAAAATAAATTACTACCTTTGCGCGATTTTTTAAAGATGAATATATCACGATACTGCAAGACCAAAACATTGATTTTGACGAAAGATATTTGTTCGACGATTGACACACTCCGAGCATTAAAACCCGCGACATTCATTCCCACGCGCTTATAAAACGGCAACAAAACCCTCACGACAATTTTTTGATAAATGAATAAATAATACGCAATTAATAATTAATATTTATAATAACTTTTTAAAACTTTTTTAACAATGAAAACAATTTTCACGTTTTTTACCGCTTTTGCTTCCAATTTGACACGGGGGGGGGCAAAATGCTTTAAATCTTTAACTAAAACCCCGAAATCTCTTAAAATGCTTATGCTGACCGCTATTCTGCTGGTCGGTAGCGCAAATGTGTGGGGAGAAACTGTAACTTACACGATTGCATCTACCTCATCAGTAAATACAACCGGTACTGCTCCTGATGATGATTCTCCGGCTGCATATTCGAAGTCTGCCGGCACTATGAACATGATAACGAATGGTCAAACTGCAACTTTGACACTTTCAGGTTATGCAGGTTATAAGATAACTAATATTGTGTTGTCAATGCGTTCTGCGGCAAGTAACGGTGGCGGTACACTTAGTGTTGTGGCAGGTACTACTACTATCGCAAGTGTTTCTGATGCTTTATTTAACACACCATCTTGGTATGGTGCATGGAGTACCTCATACGTTAATGTTACAAAAACTCCAACGTCTTATGATATTCAAGAAGATGAAGATGTAGTTATTACTATTACTGCAACTGCCAATGCTTTGTATATTCAATCATATACAATCACTTATGAAGCAGTCGGCGACGACGAAGATGATTGCGAGCCTCACGGAATGTCTTTTCTCGAAAGCATTGTATATAAAAAGGTAGGTGACACCTATGATGCCTTAGAAGAAAACCCTCTATATTACAACGGGCATGGTACTGAAAATTGGGAAAGTTCAAACGCGGAGGTTGCATCTGTTGATTACGATGGCAACGTTACCATTAAAGAAATAGCAGGCACAACTACAATCACAGCAAATCCATCATTTAGTGCTATTAGGTGCTCAGAAGAGCAAGACCCACTACCAAGTTATACTTTGGTTGTAATTGAGGATTGCACGTCTGTAACATTAGACGCATCTGATTTGACTAATGTGGCTATTGTTAATAATGAAACAGCAACTGCCACAATAAACGTTAAGGGAGAAAATCTTGCAGGCGATATAACGGTTGATTATTCAAATGATATAAATGGTATATTTATAAACCAAATTACTACTATCACAAAAGAGCAAGCAGAAGATGAAAATGGTTATGATTTAGAGTTATATATTCACCCAACAGAAGAAGGTAATTTTACTGTAAATTTAGGTTTCACTTATCCCAAACCTGAAAGTTGCAGCGGAAGCGGTGGTCTTTCATTATTAATTAGCGGAGGAAACGTAACCATTACAGGCATAGACGAAGTGTCAATCAGCAGATTAATCTACGCCGTAAATAACGAAGTAGTATTTACCGCCGCCGCAGGCGAAACAGTAACTATCTACAACGCTCTCGGTCAGCAACTCACCTCAGTAATAGCATCAGACGGCGAAAACCGCATCACGCTGCCATACACAGGCGTTGCCATTGTCCGCATCGGCGCAAGCGCGGCTAAGGTTGTGTTGAAATAAAAATATTGTCAGAATCAGGATTTACAGAATTAAAAGATTAACAGAATTTTTTAATCAAGAAAATCCTAAAATCTTGAAAATCCTGATTCTGACAGAAAAAATTAAAAAAACCTGTTAAGTTTTAAAAACTTAACAGGTTTTTTTGGCTGAAAGCCAATAATAATTCAGCCCAATCGCAAAGCGCAGCGGCGCGTTGGGTTTTAATAACGGAACGGCGTAAAAAAACAGGTGTCATTCCCGCGCAGGCGGGAATCCCATTTGTACATTGCAGTAAGGGGATTCCCGCCTGCGCGGGAATGACAGGTTTCTTTATTTTTACTCTGTTTATTTAATTGTTTTTTCTGGATTGTTAAATTAATATAGTTTTTTCTGGATTGCTTCGCATTTTTCGCTACATTTCATTTCGCTTAAAATTCTCGCAATGACGTACTACCATTGCTTAAACGACTTCCGTCATTGCGATGTCGTCATTGCGAGGTATTTCCGAAGCAAGCCGAAGCAAGCCGAAGCAATCCAGATTTATTATAAAAAATGCCTTTATCTATACTTATTTAACAATTCCAATTATTTTTCTATTATCTTAATAATTTTTTTTACCTTTGCACTCATTCTAAACTCTAAACTCTATACTCTAATAACTACACTCTAAAAAATATGTTTAATCTTGACAAAAAAATTCTTGTTGCCATAAACAACTGTAATTCAGCGTTTTTTGACGATTTTTTTTCGATTTATTCGGGAAAATATATTTGGCTTTTAACGGCTGCCGCAATAATTTTTGTGATATTCAAAACGCAAAAGATACGCGAAGTTTGGGCAGTGGCAATCGCTGTTGCGCTTGTGATTTTGCTTGCCGACCAAATTTCTTCAAGTTTGATAAAACCGCTTGTTTGCCGCCTGCGCCCTTGCGCCGAGCCTTCGCTCAACGGCTTGCTCAATATCGTCTGCAACCATTGCGGCGGCTGGAGTTTTCCGTCATCGCACGCAGCAAACGGCTTTGCATTCGCAAGTTTCACCGCGCTGCTATTCAAAAATCGGCTCTACTCGCTCACCATTTTCCTTTGGGCAACGCTCACGGCATACTCGCGTATCTACCTTGCAATGCACTATCCGCTTGATATTTTGTGCGGAATAATGCTTGGGCTGGCTGTCGGAATTTTCGTTTATTATCTGTTGGAAAAATTTATGCCAAATTGCACCTTGCGCCCAATCGGCAATAAATTTGCAGTAATTATCGTCTCCGTCTTTGTTTTTACACTTGTTGCAATGTCCATTTTTCATTCACAAATGTTAATTTTAGCATAAAAAAAATAAAAAACAGCATTTTTTTACAAAAAAATTTGTTTAATAAAAAATAAAATTATAAATTAGCGGGTGCATTTTTTTATTAATCTTAAAAATAATAATTTATGACTAAAACAGTAACATTCAATGCGTTACGCAGACTCAAAGACAGCCTGCCGAGCGGCTCAATGCAGAAAATCGCCGACAAAGTCGGACTTGATGTAGAAACCGTCCGTAATTATTTCGGCGGGCAAAACTTTAAAAACGGCGGTAGTTGCGGCGTGCATATCGAGGCAGGACCAGACGGCGGCTTGGTAACGTTAGACGATACTACGATTTATGAGTTGGCAGAAGAAATCGCTCAACAAAACTAATTCCAAAATGCACTGAAAAATCGGTGCATTTTTTTTGTGATAAGTACAATACAATTATTATTGTCATACTTTGCGTCTTTGTGCCTTAGCGACTTTGCGTTCAAAAATATTTCTTAACGCAAAGTCGCTAAGACGGAAAGACGCTAAGAAAATATAACATTAATTTTTTAATTACTACTTACTATGATTTTTTCACATTGAAAATCAATATACGGTTGTCATTCCCGCGCAGGCGGGAATCTCCTTACTAGATCGGAAGAGCGTCG
>JAISKN010000162.1 GCA_031260925.1 Prevotellaceae bacterium
TTGGTAATGATGCCAAAAATGGTTGGTAAAAAGTTCAAAAATTTTCATTATCTTTGGCGCGAAGTTGAAGAGGAAACGGGCTCTGCTGAGGAGCAACAGTTCGACTTCGCTCACTGACCACCTGTCAGCAATAAACTTCAAGACACGCAGTAAAAGCGGAACTGTTCGGAACTAATTTCCGAACAGTTTTTTTCGCTTATACTGATGTCTTCTTATGGCTTAAAAAACCTGTTTTTCATTGCTTTTATAATACAAATACCATTTTATATAGTTCCTGTGATGCTCTTTAGAAAGTCCTCGATGAAGTGATATATTTTGTTTGAGATGTCCAAAGAACGACTCTAAACCGTTAGTACTCTTTGGAATACGTGGATTATCAAGATAATGAAACATATTTGGCAATGCACGTCGTATGTGAACAAATGCCTTGTGAACAGATTTATGCGTAAACCAATATCGTTTAGTATCTGATTTATAGGACTTTTTATTGACAAAATCCTTGTGCTTTTCGTACCATTTGACCAAACCAACAACCCAATAACTCCATTTCTCGTGATTGTTTATAGTGTGTAATTTCTTTATTATCAGTCGTAATTCCTGTCCTGCAAGCGATTGCGGATTTCTACCGAGCCAATTTAATGTTTCTCTTTGAATATGAACTAAACATCTATGAATCACCGTATTAGAACTTGCTTTGCGGACGGCTTTCAATATATTAATCAATCCATCACAGGTAACACTTTCTATTTCAATACCTAAACTTAAAATATTTTCCAAATCTTCACGCAATTCTTCTTCCTATTCACCGTCTGTCAGGCGATATAATAACGTGGTTTTCACTGTGTTATCACGGTATAATACCAAACATACTTTGTTTGCAAAATATGTGCCGTCTATCAACAGATTTACTCGTTCTTTTTTGTTTATATGCCAAGTCGGATAACGCTCTAAGTAACTGTAAAATAAACGTTTAAGTGTACGCTCACTATATCCGCTTGACTTTACAAGTTGGCTGAAAGTTTGCTTGCCAACTATCCATTCTCGAAACCAATGTTCAAGATTTTTATGCTTTACACCTGAATTGCTGCGTGTTAATAACAATCCACAGTTTTTGCACTTAAAACGCTGTTTACCAAGCCGTTCTCCCCATTTTATGGTATTCAAACTGCCACAATCCCAACAGCGGAATTTTTTGACCTTTTTTGCTGTTTTTTCCATAAATAAAAAGTTTATTGAAATGCTTTTCAATAAACTTTTTATAATGTACTGATATTGTGATTGTTATTATACTTTTTATCAACCATTTTTGGCATATATATATCTGATTTATATGATGCCGTTTTAATCACATCAATCAAAAAAATCACATTAAAATCACAATTCAGACTATTTTACTTATTCCAAAGCACCGTCAGTCCCACCGAAATATCTTGATTTGACGAGCGCGAAAATTCATCGCCCTTCCCATTCGGAAAAATATCGGACAAGCCAAAGTAATAACGCCCTTCGAGTACATAACTCAATTTCCGTGTGCGTAATTCCAAGCCGCCGCCGCCGCAAATGCCGTAATCGAATTTATACTTTATATCCGAATCATCGGACAAGAAGTAAGAGATTTTTGGTCCCAAATGGATAATCACGCGCAGTTTTTTTTGCCCGAAAGTGAGGTGCGTGAGAAAAGGCAATTCAATGTAATTCAGCGTGCGCGGCGCAAGAATGGTATCTGACTCCCAGCCTCTTTGCGAAAAATTCAATTCGGTTTGCAAACCAAAATATTTTTCGGAAATGAAACGCAGCGACAACCCACCGTTGTAACCCAAACGATAATTTTGTTTCAACGAAGGAACAAAACTCATCTTCGACAGCGTTACGCCCGAATTGCCACCAAAAGCGACTTCCTTTTCAAACTTCTGCTGTGCAAAAACCGAAAAGGGAAAGAGAAAAATGAGAATTACATACTTGATTTTCAGCATTTATTTAAGTTTTGTTTTGTCGCTGCCTTTATATTTTATCAAAAAGACATTTTTGTTCATATAGCCGCTTGCGGGGCTGAGTTTTTCAAATTTAAAGCGCGTTTGCAGCGTTTCCACACCGATTTTGCTCATACTGTTTTCAAAATCTTTGCCGTATTTCGACAAACCTGCAATGAAATATAGCGCAATATCGTAGCCCAAAAGATTGTAATGCGGTGTTACGCGCACGCTCTCGGTACCGAAACTGTCGGCATATTTTCCAAAAAAGTTTTTCGTGGTTTTTTCCTGATAATCAACGAAAAACGCTGAGGCGATGTAGGTATTGTGTGCAAAAATCGTTTCCTGTATTTTCAACTGTGTCCAAGACTGCAAACCGAAATACGAAAAATCTTTGTCCGCTTTGTTCAAAATCGGAACAAGGCGGGCGAGCGTGGCGGAATTTGCCGTGAGCGGGAAAACGATGTTTTCTTTACCCGAAATCAAATCAATGTCAAGGTCGTACTGCGCCACACTGTCCAGCGACAGATTACGGACAACATAATCTATATGGCTGCTTTTCAGTTTTTTAGTTGTGAAATCAAACAAATCTTTGTAAGTATCCTGTGAGCCGTCATTGAAATTCAAAATCACAATATTTTTGTCTTTAAACGTATCCACAAACAAATCGGCAATCGCCTCGTCAAACACATCTTGTCGTGTATTTGCCTGATATACAAACTCATTATTGTTCGTTACTTCGGTTTTTGCCGAGAAAGGAATGACCACGTGGATTTTGTGCGCCTTTGCAAAATCGGTAACCGCTTTCACTTGCTCGGTGTAGGCAGGTCCGATAATCAAATCCACCGTTTTCAGTTCGGGTTTCAGCAGCAGCGAGTCAATTTTTTTCTTGGTTTTGTCCGTGTCGTAAGTATAAACATCTACCGAAATACCCTGTTTTTTAAGCACTTCCACCGCCAACAATGCGCCCTGATAAAAGTCGAAAAACTTGTCGGCAGTCGGGTCGGGCTTTTTGGCATCAAGCATAAAGGGCAAGAGGAATGCCACTTTTACACCCGACTTGGCAGGCTCGGCGGGCAGTACGACTTCCTGTTTCACTTCGACCGGTTTTGCCGTGTATTGCGGAATTTTCAGCACATCGCCCTTTCTGATTTTTTCGCGAGAATCGGGGTTGTACTTGTAAATGCTATCAATGGCAACGCCGTATTTTTGCGCAATAGAAAAAACGGTTTCCTTTTTTTCAACCGTATGTTCCGTGAAATTAATTTGCTGTTTTACAGTAGTTTCTGCTACTATGGCAGCCGGCTTGCTTTCTGTTTTTTTGACGGGAATAAGAATAATTTTGTTGGCTTGAATGCCTTTTTCTTTCAAATAAGGATTATATTCCTCTACTTCTGCTTGCGACACACCGAATTTTCGGTTAATATCGTAATAACCTTTGCCTTTTTCGGGCGTGTATTGATAAAATTCTTTACCGTCAATGGTCGTTTTGGGGTAATCCTGCGCCCACGCCATAGAAAAAGCGAGCAGGAAAATGCTTAAAATTGAAATTGTTTTTTTCATAATAAAACTTTATTGTAAAACTTATGGGTACAAAAGTACAAATTATTCTCTATTAAACTCTTTTATTTCAATCGGATTCCAAACTTTATCTCCAAATTCTTTTATTTTTCTTATCAAATCATAACTAACGTGTTCATTATAATATGCTTCATCATAAGGCATTGTTAAACTCCAAACATTGTGTATATTCTCATTTTTACTTGTCATTCCAAGCGTAAAACTTATTCCACAAGAAAAATCATCTTCTTTTCCATTCCACCAACCAAAATGACTACCTAAAACAGGAAATTTTTTATCCCAATTATTTTGAATTGCTATTTCAATACAATCAACATCAAAAGAAACTGTTTTTTTCAATGCCTGTTTGCGTGAATACCCACAACAATACCATTGCGCATACATTTCAGAATTAGATGTTTTTAAGAACTCCATCGTTTGTAGAACTTTTTCAGCAAGAACAGCAATACCTTCGTTCCCTTTTGGCAGCAAAAATCTTATACATCTAATTTGCTGATTAGCGCAAGACGGCGTTTTATTTTGAAAAAATGATTTTAAGTTACCGATTATACTGTTTTTCATAATACTTCTGATACGCCCCGCTCGTAACATTGTCAAGCCAAGCCTGATTGTCAAGGTACCAATCGACTGTTTTTTCCAAACCTTCTTCAAACTGCAAAGACGGTTTCCAACCAAGTTCGCGTTGCAGTTTTGAAGAATCTATTGCGTAGCGGAGGTCGTGTCCCGCACGGTCGGTTACAAAAGTAATCAGTTTTGCCGAGTTTCCCGCCTCGCGACCGAGTTTTTTATCCATAATTTCACAAAGTTTGCGAATCAGGTCAATATTTGTCCATTCGTTGATGCCGCCGATATTGTAGGTATCGCCGTTTTTGCCGTTGTGGAAAATCACGTCAATTGCCCGCGCGTGGTCATTTACCCAGAGCCAGTCGCGGATATTTTCGCCTTTGCCATAAATGGGAATGGGGCGATTGTTTTTTATATTATTGATTGCCAACGGAATAAGTTTTTCCGGAAAATGATTTGCACCGTAATTGTTGGAACAGTTGGAAAGCACTATCGGCAGTCCGTAAGTGTCGTGATAAGCGCGTACAAAGTGGTCGCTGCTCGCTTTTGATGCCGAATAGGGCGAGTGCGGGTCGTATTTTGTTGTTTCGGTAAAAAGCGTAGCATCAAAATCCAATGCACCATACACTTCATCAGTGGAAATATGGTAAAAACGTTTGCCCTCATACGCGGCTTTCCACGCATTTTTGGCAGCGTTCAGCAGATTTACCGTACCAAAAACATTGGTGCGGATAAACGCCATCGGGTCGGTTATTGACCTGTCCACGTGGCTTTCGGCAGCCAGATGTATAACACCGTCAAACTGCTCGTTTTCAAACAGTTGGTTGATAAACGCCTCGTCTGTAATGTCGCCTTTCACAAAGCGGTAATTCGGCTTGTCGGCAATGTCCGTCAGGTTTTCCAGATTACCTGCATAAGTCAGTGCATCGAGATTAACAATCTGATAGTCTGCGTATTTACTTACAAACAAACGCACCACGTGCGAGCCGATAAATCCCGCGCCACCGGTAATTAAGATTTTTTTCATTCGCTTTTCTTTTTACAAATTCGCTGCAAAAATACTGCTTTTTTCTCATTAATGGAAAAAAATTTTCAGAAATCATAACAACGTATTCGGAAAAAGCGTAATTTTGCACTATGAATTTGGCATCACATATCGCAAAACTGTTATTGACACACGATTGTGTCATTATTCCACATTTGGGCGGGTTTGTAGCAAACTGCGAACTCGCAAAAATCGTGCGCAAGCGTAATGCGTTGATGCCTGCCGCCCGCCAAATCGGTTTCAACACCAATTTGACACACAATGACGGACTGCTCGCACAATCGTATATGAAAGAGCGAAATTGCAATTTTGGAACTGCCGAAATGCTGATAAACAAAGAGATTGACGACATTTTTAGCCGATTGAAAGAAAATAATCAGGTAGAATTTGGCGAAATCGGCACTTTGTCGCTAAATGAAAACGGCGCACTGCTATTTGAGCCAAACAAAAGTTTTTCTGCTGCGCCGCAATATTATGGTTTAGACGAATTGCCATTTTCCCCAAAACACGCGGTGCACGAAACGCCCTTTGCCCAATTTATGAAATACGCAGCAGTCATTACGGTTGCCGTACTGATGTTGTTGCCTATCAACACTTTTGATACGCGGATAAACACAGCATCGCTCTTGCCACCCACCATTGATTGGAATGCGAAAAACATAGCAGAAGAACAACCTGCCGAAATAGCCGAAGAAGATACCGTCATTAATGTAACCGAAGAAACAGCAGTTGCAGCACAATCTACTGAAACATACCACGTTATCATTGCAAGTTTTGCCACCGAGCGAAAAGCAAATCAATACTTGCAAGAAATTGCCAACTATTCTTTTCAAAATATCCGCATCGTTCATTGCCAAAATCGCTATCGTGTTGCCGTAGAATCGTTTTCGGATAATGCCGATGCTGCCGTTTTTCGCGATGAATTTGTGGCGGAATATCCTGATTTAGGGGGGGCTTGGATTTTTGAGGAAAAGATTTGATTTTTTGCGGTGAAAAAAATGAATTTTCACCGCAAATTTGCGGTGAATTTTATAACTTTGCACCGCAAAACAGATAATATTATGGCAAAATACATTTATCAATACGAAAATTGGACTGATTTCACTTGGGATAACAACCTGATAAACACGCTATTTGGCGAAGTCAGACATTTACAGGGACAACTTACAGGAAAAATTCAATTACTCGGTTTTACCTCAAAAGAGGAAAAAAAACTTGAAACACTCACGCTTGATGTACTGAAATCGTCTGAAATTGAGGGTGTGCAAATGAATTACGACCAAGTCCGTTCATCTATTGCACGGCGTTTGGGCATCAACACAGCGGGGCTTGTGCCGTCTACCCGTAGCGTTGAGGGCGTGGTGGAAATGCTGCTTGATGCCACACAAAATTTCCAAAAACCGCTCACAGAGGAACGGCTTTTTGGTTGGCACGCCGCACTTTTCCCGTCTGGTTTTAGCGGAATGTATAAAATCGAGGTAGCAAAATACCGCACTGAAGAAATGCAAGTAGTTTCGGGGGCAATGGGCAAAGAAAAGGTGCATTATGAGGCTATCCCCGCAAAAGATGTAAAAGCCGAAATGGACAAATTTCTGCTTTGGTTAAATGACAACAATAATCTGATAGATAAAGTTTTACAATCCGCCATTGCCCATTTTTGGTTTGTGATTATTCACCCTTTTGATGACGGAAACGGCAGAATTGCGAGAGCAATTTCCGATATGTTGCTTGCTCGCAGCGAAAATAGTTCGGAACGCTTTTACAGTTTATCAAAGCAGATTTTGGCAGAACGTAATGCTTATTATGAAATACTGAAAAAGTGCCAACACAGCCAAAATGACATAACCGAATGGCTTATGTGGTTTTTGAATTGCCTCAAACACGCTTTGTTAGAAACAGAAAATGGTTTGCAAAATATTTTAGAGAAAGCGGAATTTTGGGAAAAACACAAAGAAACACCGATAAATGAACGTCAGCGATTGACAATCAATAAACTTTTTGATGATTTTTTCGGCATTCTCAATTCGTCAAAATACGCCAAAATGACCAAAACTTCTACCGACACCGCTCTGCGCGATTTGCAGGATTTGGTGCAAAAAGGCATTTTGAAAGTAGAAAACAGCGGAAAAAAGACCAATTATTTGATTGCCTGACCTTTGCAAGTCATTAGATTTGCATCGTTCGATAGAAAAAATGTACAAACCATAAAAATAGTATTCCATTAGGAATGCAGCCAAAAATTAATATTTTGTAATTCAAGAACTAATATGTATTTTTGCAACCAAGAAGAATAAATAATTTAAAACTTAATTATGCTTATGAAACAATCGCGTAGATAATACGCAAACTAAATATGTTAATTTCCTCGCAACAGAAATCTCGACAATTTCAAATACAGCAAGGAATAAGTAATAACCACGTGTTCGTGGATTTACTTATTGCTGTATAGGTAGTCGAGAACCTCTGTTGCGGATAGTAAATCCGCTTTTTTTATGTAAAAAATAATCAATTCTTATGCGTAAAGATATAATCAAACTATATTATCCTGCGGTATTAGGCTCTTATATTTACGTTGTATTTCAAAATATTTTTGTAGTTATTCAAGGCTGTTTAAACGGAAATTTTGAGAACATTGATGTTACTTTCTTGTACATTGCTATTATGCTAAATATGACAACAGCATATACAACAATAATGAAACAAATAAGAGAAGAATATCCGCGCGAAAATTTCATTTCGGATATTATCGAACTACTATTATTAGTATCATTTATTGGAATTGGAAAATTGTCAAATATAGCATATGGTATAGGCATAGCATTTGCTCTTAATCAAATATTCTGGCTAATGATAGAAAAAAACAATGTAGCAATATATCGGTCTATTTTATTTGCTGGAATGTGTTTAGGAGGCATATTCATAAATTGGGAATATTATAAATGGCTTTTTATTTCATCTATGTATTTAACTGCCTTTTGGTGTATGTATCAAAGATGGCATAAAAAATCAGATAAACAAAAAATAAGTAGGGTTGTTTCAAAACAAACTAATAACTCCTCCTCAAAGAAACATCGAAAAAGCAGTCATAAACCAAAACTAATAACGCCAAAAAACAACAAATCATTTTTTTCAAAAAAATAATTTACCATTAGCATTGACAATTAAAAACTAATGCTTACCTTTGCACCCGCAAAAAAATAATTTATTTATTTATTCATTAAAAACAATAACAAAAAATGCCGGTTAAAATTAGATTACAAAGACACGGGCGTAAGGGGTACGCGTACTACCACATTGTTGCAGCAGATAGCAGGGCACCACGTGATGGTAAATTTATCGAACGAGTAGGGTCTTACAACCCCAACACCAATCCTGCTACAATCGACCTGAATTTCGACAGAGCGTTGTATTGGGTGCAAACGGGCGCACAGCCTACCGATACGGTGCGCACCATCTTGTCAGACGAAGGCGTGTATATGAAAAAACACCTTCTCGGCGGCGTGAAAAAGAACGCTTTTGACGAGGCTGAGGCTGAAAAACGCTTTGAAAAATGGCTCAACGACAAGCAGTCAAAACTGACTTCGCAAAAAAGCAAACTTGCCGAAGAAGACCGCAGCACTGCCAAAGCACGCATAGCAGCCGAAAAAGAGGCTAACAAAGCCAAAGAGGCTGCCATCGCGAAGAAAAAAGCAGAGGCACTCGAAGCACTTGTAGCCGAAAGCAAAGCAGAACTCGAAGCAGCACAGGAAGCAGCAGGCGAAACACCCGCAGCAGAATAAAAAAGATTCGGAAAAACAAAAAAGAGCAAAGCCATTTGGTTTTTGCTCTTTTTTATTACTTTTGTGTGCAAAAAAACAGAGAAAATGCAATCAATTTACAAAGCCTTTAAAAATATTACAAACGAGGAAGTAAGGGCGGAAGAAGAAATCAAAAATTCCGGCTCAAACCGCCGCTACACCCGCTTGCGCGGCAAAACGCAGTCGCTGATTGCCGTTGTCGGTGAGTCGGTGGAGGAAAACATTGCTTTCATTGAACTCACGCGGCATTTTGAAAAACAACAGTTGCCTGTACCGAAACTGCTCTATGTGTCTGACGACAAAACGGCGTATTTGCAGCAGGATTTGGGCGATACCTCGCTTTTCAACTATATAAAAAACGGCAGGGAAAGCGGCAATTTCAATGCCGAAGAAATAAAAATGCTCGAAAAAACCATTGCAAAACTGCCCGAATTTCAGTTTAACGGCGCGGAAAACCTTGATTTTTCGCTTTGCTATCCGCAAGCGGAATTTGACCGCCGCACCGTGCTTTGGGATTTGAATTATTTTAAATACTGCTTTCTTAAACCGATGAACGTTCCATTTTCCGAAAGCCGCTTGGAAGACGATTTTGAGGCGATGGCAACGGTTTTGCTGCAAAACAAGTCGAACACGTTTTTGTACCGCGATTTTCAGTCGCGAAACGTGATGATACACAACGGCGAGCCGTATTTTATAGATTATCAGGGCGGGCGGCGCGGTGCCATTTATTATGATGTCGCCTCGTTTCTTTGGCAGGCAAAGGCGAATTTTCCTGATGACTTGCGCGAGCATCTTTTAAATGTGTATTTTGAGGCGGCGCGTCATTGCGGGCAGACTAAAGGGGATTCTGACTTTCGTCAGAATGACAACAGTTTCAGCGATTTTCGGGAAAACTTGCGGCATTTCGTGCTTTTCCGTCATTTGCAAGTACTT
Organism: Prevotellaceae bacterium; assembly: GCA_031260925.1. Taxonomy (GTDB): domain Bacteria; phylum Bacteroidota; class Bacteroidia; order Bacteroidales; family Paludibacteraceae; genus F0058. The sequence goes on from JAISKN010000162.1 coordinate 9,891, forward strand.
GGGGCGTATGGTTTCAGAGGGCTTTTTGAGCGGAAAGCGCATTTTTTGGAAAGTATCCCTTTTGCCGTTAGAAATTTACAGGAATTGCTGAAAACGGATTTTGTGCAGTATCCTTATTTGTGCGAAATTTTGCGGAAAACAAAAGCAAAGGGGGTTGCGGGTCATACTTCGACTGCGCTCAGTAACCATACTTCGACTACGCTCAGTAACCAAGCCCGCAATGACGGCGGTGCATTGACCGTTACAATTTACAGTTTTTCCTACAAAAAAGGCATTCCGCAAGATGAGAGCGGCAACGGCGGCGGTTATGTGTTCGATTGCCGCGCCGTGCATAATCCGGGTAAGTACGAGGAATACAAAAAACTGACAGGTTTGGACAAGCCTGTGATTGATTTTTTGGAAAAAGACGACGAAATTACTCGTTTTTTGGGAAACGTTTATGCCTTGGCAGACAGCCATATAGAGCGTTACATAGAGCGCGGTTTCAGCAACCTGATGTTTGCTTTCGGCTGCACCGGCGGGCAACACCGCTCTGTTTACAGCGCACAACATTTGGCGGAGCATATCAAGAAAAAATACGACATCAAAGTAAAGTTAATCCATAGAGAACAAAACCTAATAATTGAATAAACGAATAATTGAATAAATGAATGCTAACGCAAGATTTTTTCATTTATTCAATATATTCGTTTATTCAATTATTCATTTATTCAATTATTTAATGAAGGCAATGATATTCGCAGCGGGGCTTGGCACACGCCTGAAACCGCTCACCGACACGATGCCCAAAGCACTTGTGCCGATGGGCGGAAAACCGCTGCTCGAACACGTTATCGAAAAACTGAAAGCGGCGGGTTTTGACGAAATAATCGTCAATGTGCATCATTTTGCCGAACAAATTACGCGCTTTTTGGCGGAAAAAAGCAATTTCGGAATCCGCATCGAAATTTCAGATGAAACGGATTTGCTGCTCGAAACAGGCGGCGGAATAAAACAGG
>JAISKN010000242.1 GCA_031260925.1 Prevotellaceae bacterium
CTGTTTTTTTAGTTACTACCAAAATTTATTTTAATAGCACCTCAAAAAAATTATTAACCAGTTTTTGCGACACTTGCTTTTTGTTAAAAAAATTGTAACTTTGCATTTTATTAATCTTAAACATATTTTTTATTATGAAGAAACTTTTTTATCTCACAACTGCATTATTTTTTATGATGTCTTGTAATCAAAAACCAAACTCGTTCCTGCAAAATTGGGACACGCCCTACGGCTTACCGCCATTTTCGGAGATTTCCGAAAGCGATTATCTTCCCGCAATCAAAGAGGGAATTAAACAACATTCGGCTGAAATTCAAGCAATTATCGACAATGCCGATGCGCCGACTTTTGCAAACACAATCGAAATTTTAGACCATTCGGGCGAACTGCTCGCAAAAGTTATCGGCGTAATGTTCAACCTTTCGGAAACAAATTCGTCTAAAACGCTGAATAAAATTGTTGAAAAAGCGTTGCCGCTGCTGTCGGAACACAACGACAATATTTTTATGAACCCAAAACTTTTTGAGAAAGTGGAGCAGGTTTATAAAAATCAGGCAAGCGAAAATTTGACGACTGAGCAACAGCGCGTTTTGGATTTAATCTACAAAAAATTTATCCGCAACGGCATTGGGCTTGATGCCGAAAAACAAACTCGCCTGCGCGAAATCAACAAAAATCTTTCGAGTTTGGAGCAGAAATTCGGCAACAATCTGCTCGCCGAAACCAACGCTTTTAAACTGATTTTGGAAGAAAAAGACCTTGACGGACTTCCGCAATCGGTGCGCGAGGCAGCCGCAGCAGAGGCAAAAAGCGCAAAACAAGACGGCAAATATCTTTTCGGCTTGCAAGTGCCGAGTTACATACCGTTTATGCAATACAGCGAACGCCGCGATTTGCGCGAAAAAATGTTCAGAGCGTACTCGTCGAAAGGCAACAACGGCAATGAAAACGATAACAAAAAAATTATTCTCGAAATAATGAAATTGAGAATAGAAAAAGCGAATATGCTCGGTTTTGCAACGCCTGCCGATTTTATTTTGGAAGAAACACTGGCAAAAACTCCGCAAAATGTTATGAATTTGCTTGATAAACTTATGCCTGCCTCGCTGCAAAAAGCGAAAGAGGAAGTTGTGGAAATGCAGAAAATTATTGATGCAGAAAACGGCGGTTTCAAACTTGAGGCGTGGGATTGGGCTTTTTATGCTGAAAAAGTGCGCAAAGCAAAATACGATTTAGACGAAGACCAGATTAAGCCCTATTTCCAAATGGAAAATGTGCGCGAAGGCGTATTTGCCTGTGCATCAAAACTTTACGGAGTGAAATTTGAGAAACTAAACGATGTGCCAATCTATTATTCCGAAGTAGAAACATTTAAAATTACCGATGAAAACGGCGATTTGGTTGGTATTCTCTACACCGATTATTATCCCCGCGCAAGCAAACGCGGCGGCGCGTGGATGAACAATTTTCGCGACCAGCAGGTTATCAACGGCGTTGATATTCGCCCGATTATTGTAAATGTGGGCAATTTTACCAAGCCGACACCCGAAAAGCCGTCCCTTTTGACCATTGACGAGGTGGAAACAATGTTCCACGAGTTTGGACACGCCATTCACGGCTTGCTCTCGAAGTGCAACTATTCAACGGTTTCAGGCACGAGCGTTCCGCGCGATTTTGTGGAAATGCTGTCGCAAATCAACGAAAATTGGGCGTTCGAGCCAGAGGTGCTGGCGATGTATGCAAAACATTACCAGACGGGCGAAATTATCCCCGACTCTTTGGTTGAAAAAATCAAAAATACGGCTACTTTCAATCAGGGTTTTGTGATGTCTGAACTTGTGGCAGCAGCCATTCTCGATATGAACTGGCACGCGCTCACTTCGATTGACGGCGTTGATGTAGAGGCATTTGAGAATCAAAGCGTCAAAAATATGGGGTTGATTGACGAAATTATCCCGCGCTACCGCTCGACATATTTCAATCATATTTTCAATTCTGGCTACTCGGCGGGCTATTACAGTTACCTTTGGAGTGAAATGCTTGACCAAGATGCGTTTGAACTTTTCCGTCAAAACGGAATTTTTGACCCCGCAACTGCAAAATCGCTCAAAGACAACATTCTTTCAAAAGGCAACAGCGAGGACTTGATGAAACAGTATGTGAAATTTCGCGGACAGGAGCCGAGCATTGAGCCGATGCTCAAAGGCAGAGGGCTGAAATAGTGGTCAGTGGTTAATGTTTAGTGTTTAAAAAAGTTGTAAGGAATTTTAATCTTACGACTTTTTTTGTTTTTATGCGGCTAAATTTTTATATTCTCTAAAAAAAATATTAACTTTGCAGGTTGTAAATTTTTGGTGCGCTTTTGGTGCGTTTTTGGCACACGGATAACACGGATTTTGATAGATTTACACAGATTTTTAATAAAAATAAAATTTTAAGAATATGAAAAAGTTATTTTTGGCAATAATTATATTTGGCTTGTTTGGTTGTTCTTTCGGTTTTTTTCATCAACAACGAACACCAAAAATAGAAATTCCTGTTGTTTATAATATAGGTTGGTGGAGTGAGCGACAAAATTTATCTATTGACAGTTTGTCTGTACAAATAATAGAAAGCAATCTTAATTTATTTAATTCTCAATCTCTTGTATCTTATTCTGTTTCAGGAACTATTGAATACAATAAACATTGGCAACCGTTTATAGAAAAAGTACATATTTCCGAAAGAATAAATACAGATACGACACAACATTGTGATAGAATTATAGAAATAACTCCTGTTATAAAAGTTAAAGAAAATAAAAAATTGATAAATAACGGAACGCAACATTTCAGTTTTCTTAATGAACATACAATTACTTCAAATCATTGGGGAAATAATAGAATAAAATTTGTTTGTGGTAACAAAGAACAAATAATTGAATTGATGCAAAGAAAATAAATTTTTAATTTTTAATTCATAATTTTTAATTGAAAAAAATGGAATATAATTTCAAAGAAATCGAAAAGAAATGGCAATCTTATTGGAAAGAAAATAAGACGTACCAAGTTGAAATTCAGAAAGATAAGCCAAAATATTATGTGCTTGATATGTTTCCGTACCCTTCGGGCGCGGGCTTGCACGTTGGACACCCGCTCGGCTATATTGCAAGCGATATTTATTCGCGCTACAAACGCCTCAAAGGTTTTAACGTGCTGCACCCAATGGGCTACGATGCCTACGGTTTGCCTGCCGAGCAGTACGCCATTCAGACAGGGCAACACCCCGCTATCACCACCGAAAAAAACATCAATCGTTACCGCGAGCAGTTAGACAAAATCGGCTTTTCGTTCGATTGGAACAGAGAAGTCCGCACCTGCGAGCCGAATTATTATAAATGGACTCAATGGGTTTTTATTCAGATGTTTAACTCTTTTTATCAGATACAAGACACAAGACACAAGACACAAGACGTGGAACAGCAAAGCGGAACGGCAAAGCCGATTTCGGAACTGATTTCTCATTTTGAAAAATACGGCTCGACAAATTTGAATATTGCTCAAACCGAAGAACTGAATTTTACGGCTGACGAGTGGAAAGCCAAATCGGAGAAAGAGCAGCAGGAGATTTTGATGAACTACCGCATCGCCTATCTTGCCGATACAATGGTGAATTGGTGCGCAGAATTAGGCACGGTTTTGGCGAATGATGAAGTGGTGAACGGACTTTCGGTGCGCGGCGGCTACCCTGTGGAGCAGCGCAAAATGAAACAGTGGAGTTTGCGCGTGTCGGCATATTCGCAGCGGCTTTTAGACGGTTTGGAAAAAATTGATTGGAGTGAAAGCATTAAGGAAACGCAGAAAAATTGGATTGGGCGCAGCGAAGGGGCGGAAATGGAATTTAAAATTAAAAATTTAAAATTAAAAATTAAAATCTTCACTACAAGGGCTGACACAATTTACGGAGTAACTTTTATGGTGCTTGCGCCCGAAAGCGAGTACGTTGAACAG
>JAISKN010000325.1 GCA_031260925.1 Prevotellaceae bacterium
AGGCGCGTTTGTAATACGCAAGCGGATTTTGCACGCCTTCAAAAGAATAGTTTGTAAGTTTCAATTTTTTTGCCTTGTTTTTTAACCATTCTGTATCTTCGCCACCGCCTACAATTACGAGTTTCCAATCGGAAATATCTGTTTTATTTTGAACTTGCTGCCAAATTTTCAAAGCATCAGAAACACGTTTTTGCCTTTCCGACATTCTGGATAATATCAAAACTTCTTTTTGCTTTTTGTCAAATTCCTGTGGGTTAATATACTCGCTAAAAGTGAGCGGATTTGGAATTGCCGTTATTTTGTTTTTCATTTCTGCCGAAATATCCGAAAATTCGCAGTAAGTATCAATAAAACTTTCGGAGAGAAGTACAATTTTGTCAAAATAGCGATTGTATTGAGAAAAAGTTTTTTTCGTTTGCCATTTTGCCAATTTATTAAATAATAGGCGCGGAAATAATGCAGTAGTGAGTTTTGTGATGCTTTTTTTGGGTAAAATGCCGCCTACAAGTCGGTAAAATTCTGCCGAAGCGTTTGGTTTTGCCAAACAGGAATCAGGTGCAACGTGTAAGCATAAAATAATTTTAGCATTGACATCGTCTGCTGCTCTGCGAAGTTGTTGCAGCAATGCCTCTCCATCGCCCAAAATATTTTGAAAAAGTATCAAATCAATTTTATTTTTAAGCAAAAAATCGCTCAAATCCTTGTATTCTTTTCCCCACGAAAGTTGAATTTTGTCTTTAAAATTAATTTTAGCATCATCTTTGCTATTTGCATAATAAAATGCGTGATAACAGTTGTAGCCGCATTCGTTAATAAAGGCATTGGCAAGCAACTGCGTAACGCGCTGAATGCCGCCTGCGGTTGGTATTGCCGAAACTTCAACGTGAGAAAATAGTAGAATGTTCATATTTCAATAAATATTTTTATTTATAAGTTTCCTTATTTTTACTTTCAATTCAACGTTTATATGTTCTTTTACAAAATTGCTTATCCAACATAAAACGTTATACCAATACTTTTTGTAAGCAATTCCTTTTATATCCAGCGAGCCTACAGGCAGTTTCCCTTTCCATTTTTTTTGAATTAATTTTTGTGCTTCAAAAAAATATTCATTCATACTTCCACCCGAATAATGCATTATTAACAATTCATTATCTACAATAACCCGATAGCCTGCAAAAAATACTTGTAATGAAAAATCTATATCATACCCGTGATAATTTTTTAATAATTTCTCATCAAATTTGCATTTTTGCCATATTTCTTTTTTAGTAAATAAAAACACACCATCTATGCACACTGCATCTGAAATTTTGGGTAATAAGGCTGATTGTATTGTATTATTTCTCCTTATATCCAAATTTATATATTTTTCTATTCCGTTTTGATTTATTGTAAGCACTTGTCCCAATGCCGCTCCTTTTACAAGCGCACAAGTCCCCCAAGATGATTTCGGATAAGTTGACTTGAATTTTGACCCCATTATGCCAATCAAACCGATTTTTTTATCACTTAACATTATGTCAATCAGCCGCTTTCCCCAATTTTCTGTTCTAAACAAAATGTCTTCGTGCAAAAAACAAAGATACGAAAATTTTGCCTTTTCTGCACCAATATTATATGCTGCGCACAAAGAATATTTTGCGTGATTTTCGATGGCTATAATTTCATATTCCACATTTCCAATGGTCTTGGTAATACTCTCGGAAACTGACGTGAGATAATCATTATTATGTGTTGAAATAATTATTGATATCATAGAAATTTGTTTCGTATTTTTTTAATTTAAAATTTAAGTATTTTTAGATTGTAAAACCATTTCCGTATTGAGTTGTGAGCCACAAGCCAAAAAAACGGTCATACACTTGATAAACATTATTTTCCGCTGTAACTATTTCTAATTCAAGTAGTTGTTTTGCTGCCGATTGAACAGATGAGGCTGATTTTAATGCGTATTTTCTTATAAAATCGGCAGAAGTGATGCTGTTCGCTTTGCCTGCCTTCGCAATTGCATACAAGACCTCTTTTTGCTTGTTAGATAATAAATTCAGTGTATCCAGAAAAATATTTTCATACGATTTAACTTTTTGATTTACAGCATCAACCAATATATTTTCGGTACATTCTTCATTTTCGTCAAGCAATGCAAAAAGTTCATTAAAAACCGACTGAATATAAAATGTATGTCCTTCAAATTTATCATAAATTCGCTCGACAAATTCTGTAGAAATATATTTTTTATTTTTCTTGAACTGCTTGATTATAAATGAAGTATACGTTTTTTTATCAATAGGGTTGAGTGATAAAACCGACACACTCTGATAAAAAGGTCGTGATGCAGTAAAAAAGATGTTGCGCAATAAATGCTGCTGACTTCCTGCAAACAAAAATGTGCAGTTTGTCGCTTTTTGAATATGTGTCCTCAAAATTGCTTCAATGTTGCTTTGCGGATATTTGCCAATTTGCTGAAATTCGTCAATAGCAATAATGCAATGTTTATCCGCATTTTGAAGGAATTTAAAAATTTCTTCAATTGAAAATTCAGGCGATTTTATATCGCCAATTCCAATATCAAAAATAGGAGCACCACTTTGTTCGTCGAATTTAAAAGCGGGACGCAACGAGGTTATAATAGAAATAAAATTTTCTAAAAATTTTTTACCTTTTGGCTTAATTTTATCAAATATTTCTTTACCAAATTTATAAACAAACTCCTGTAAATTTGTTGTAGCGTAAATATCAACATAAAAAAGATGGTAGTTTTTTTTCAGTTCTGTTTGATAAAAGCAATGGTCAATCAAACCTGTTTTGCCCATTCTACGCTGCGACATAAGCAAAAGTGAATTTTCGTTCGTCAATTTGCGAACTATTTCTTCGGTTTCTGTTTTGCGGTCGCAAAAATATTCAGGCGACACATAACCTCTTATTAAAAACGGATTTCTCATATATAATTTTTGACAAAGATAATGTTTTTTTTTTAAATTATCAAAACTATAATTATTATGTTTATGATTATTATGTTTGTAATAATTATAAACATAATAAAATGTTTAAATTGGTAAATCTATTGTATCTTCTTAAAAACATAAATTATGCAACATAAAATATGCAATATTTTTTTGCAGGTTTTCACAGTTATTTTCTTAAATTTCTATCAAACTCAAAAATTTAGTATTTTTCAAGTCTATCACAGCATTTGCCCACGAAAGTCCAACGCCAAAACCTGACATCAAAACTTGCCCGTAATTATGTTCGTTTTTGTTCACAACAAGCGTCAGCGGAATAGATGCGGTGCTTGTGTTGCCAAATTTATTTAGCGAAATCAGAAATTTTTCCCTGTCAATTTTCATTTTTTTGCACAAAAAATTAATCATAAATTTATTTGCCTGATGAAAAACGAACTGATTTATTTCCAAAATATTAATATTTGAAAATTCCAATAATTCATTAATGCTTTTGGGAACTTCGCGCAGTGTGAAATTAAAAATTTCGCCGCCATTCATATAAAGTTGTTCTGAATTTCGCAAATTTCCTTCTGTATCTTCTTCTGTTTCAAACGATTGCGCATTTGACATACAACGATAACCGCCGCCTTTGATGTTCAAATTTTCAAAACCTGAGCCGTCTGTAAAAAGGTTGAAGAACGTGTCTTTGGCATCATCAGATTTTTCGAGCAAAGTAGCCGTACCAGCATCGCCAAAAAGCAACGCAGCCGATTTGTCCTGCGGCGAAACGAACTTTGTGGGCGTATCGCCTGCCAAAAGCAGCACTTTTTGCACGGTCGGAATGTTGGCAAAAGCATACGCCGCCGACAAACCATAAACATAACCTGAACAACCCAAATTTACGTCAAAAGCAATCGTTTTTTTCGACAAACCCAACCTGTTTTGCAGCACGCAAGCCGTTGCAGGCAAGCGATAATCAGGCGTTTGCGACACAAAAATCAGAACGTCAATTTCTGATTTGTCAATATGCTGCTCCGCAAAAAGTTGCTCGGCTGCGGCAAAGCACAAATCAGACGTGGTAACAGATTTTTCCGTTACCCGCCGTTGTTCAACTCCCACTGCATCAATGGTTTTCGCCAATGTTTCCTCGTCAAAAAGCAACTTTCCAAACTCTCGGTTGTTGATTTTTGTTTTTGGAACGCAAGCCGAAATCGCCGAAATGGAAATTCCTTTAAATTGTAAAATATTCATTTTCAATCAATAAAATTTTCTGTGCCAATCAAAGACATCAATTCTTGCACAGACTTAATTTCTTTAATTTCGGAAGCCTTGTATTGCTTGTCAAAATTTTCGTCAATCAACGCAATCACCGACAAAATGCCAAGCGATGACAATTCCAAAGGCGAATTTTCGTTTAACCCTTCCAACTCCAAATAATCCTCTAATGAGGCGAAAAAATCTTTTTTATTCATATTTTTATATTATTAAATGTTTAATTATTAATCAGTTATCTTTTTTATTATTTTCCAATAGCCGCCTTTGTCTGGTCCGATGCGTTCGATGAAACCTTT
>JAISKN010000178.1 GCA_031260925.1 Prevotellaceae bacterium
AGTATTTACGCCGTTATTAACAGTTGTCCAACTGTCTGTTGCATTACGTCCTGGAGCAATGGTTGCGTTAGTTCCATTGGAGTTCATAACTCCAATAATTCCTCGTCCGCCATTCCAACCACACTGCCCACGCCGTTTCACATAAACTTCTATAATATTTGTTCCCTCATACATAATTGTTTGATATGAATTGTGAATATCATTGCACTGAAATAGCGGCACTTCGTTATACGACATCACAAATGCTCTTGCGCCAGGCTGCCCAAGTATTCCCCATTGAAAAGTACCACTGCCCTGTTGAATTACTCTGCTTGGGTCTACATCTTCCATTACTCCAAAAATTGAGTTAAAGTAATTCGAAGATACAGACATTCCATCTGTTTCAAAATTTGTATTTGGAATTTGCCAAGCACAAATTTGTCCTGTTAAAGAAGTGTTAAAACTCAAATTTCCGTTTGGTCCCATCAGCACTTGACTGTATGTGTTTTGATAAAAACAGAATGGAAAAGGCAACTCTGCAACTTCTGCAAACGCATCGTCGTGTGTGAGATTAATACTGTGAGCAAACGGCTCTGGAATAACAAAAGGGAACGGCGGATTATATGGAATTTGCGCTACATTATAACCATAAATAGTGCCGCCAGTAGCAAGAATATTTGCCTCTAACTGAAAATTATCAACACAGGAAAGGTTAATTTCTTTTATTGCACCTTCCGATACAACTGTTCCGCCCAAATTTATATACGGAACGTTAATATCATACTCATACTTGTTAAGTATCAGCGTTACAATACTGTCGCAACCCAAAACTGACTGCAATGTATCAATATACATTCCCGCCTCTGTTAAAATCTGTCCGTTAAAATCATAACTTTCTCCTCCGAAAATAGAGGCTGTGATTGTTGTATCTTTTTCACAGTCAGAAGATTGTGCCTTTGCTTGAAAGACGAAACCAAAACAGCATATCGCTGCCAAAAGAGTAAATTTTTTCATAGTAATTAATTTTATTTATTAATGATTATTTTAATACAAAATAATTTGAGTGCAAAGTTAGCCATTTGTTAGCAAATTGCAAAATAAGAAATAACAAATTTTTCTCAAATTTTATTTTGTTGATTTTCAAGTGTTTAAAAATTTGTTATATAGAAGATATGTATTATTTTGTTGCAAAAAAATATTTTAGTAATTTTTTTATCAAAATATGCTATTTTTTGCTGTTGCCCATATATCTGTCATAGGTTTTCATTACGTCATTGACGTAACGGACTGTGTGTGAGGCGCGGAAGTAGCCGAGTTTGCACACTTCATCGTTGTAATATTCACTTTCAGACTTCAATAACAGATATTTTTCAACGTTTTGATTCCAAATATGCGGGTTTGCGCCGTATTTTTTTGCCAAAGCGATAGCATCAAAAATATGTCCCTGCCCTGCATTATAAGCCGCAAGCACAAATTTTGTCCGTTCATCAGAATTTTCGATAAAATAAAACATTTTTTTTACCGCAGCAATATATTCAGTTCCTGCTCTAATATTGTCTTTTGGCTCAAAAAAAGTTGAATCGTTAAGTCCGAATTTTGCACCTGTGCGCGGCATAAGTTGCATCACGCCCATTGCTCCCGCAGACGACACAACATCGGGGTTAAAGTGCGATTCGTTCCAGGCAACTGCCGCCAAAAGCCGCCAATCCCAGCCAACAACAGGCGCAACTGCCTTAAAGACAGAATCATACGGCGAAACAGAGCCTTTTGGAATAGCAATCTCAAAATTTGCGTAATAACTGTTTTTTTGCAAATATTGGCTCTGCATTTTTTTGAAAAAACGCGAATTTTCAATTTTTGCGTGCCAACTGTTGATAGAATCCGTAAGTTGTGTTGCATTTTTGCGCACAAGCCACGATTTTTGTTGAGGCAAGCCCGCTGGAATGCTGCAATCAAGATTTTTGAAGTAAAATTTCCCAAGTTCCGCCACATCATTATCTGCGATTGTGAGCGGCAAATTGTGCGCCGAAACTTCATACATTATCTGGTCAATATTTAGACTGTCAGGCAGTTGCTTAATAATTATGCCTCCGCCAATTTCTTCGTTCAAGTGGTGCAAACGCTGCAAATATTTCGAGTCATTGGCATAAATTTCTTTCCCTACAAGTTCGGTAACGTCAGTAATTTGCTGCCTGTCTTTCGGCTGCACAAGCACAATATTTGAAAGCGAAGTTACGTCTGTAACATTAAAAAGCCTCTGATTTTGCTTTGTACAGGGCATTTGATACGCTGCAAAATCGCCCTCGCCATTCAACAGCAACTGTTTTACTTCATCAACCGAATTTGCAACAACAATTTTAAGCGGCAAGTCCATATAATCGGCAAAGTTTTGCGCCAAATCATAATCAAAACCCATTTGTTCATCGCCCGAAGTGTAGTAACTTATCGCACTTTCGATTGTAATCACGCGCAATTCGCCGCGCGCATAAATCTGCGCAACATCATCAGGCGTATTTTGTTCATAGACTTGCGGCTTGCAGGCAATTAACAAAATTAAAGACAATATGAAAACAGCATTTTTCATTGGATTTGATAAAAAACTTTTGCAAAAGTACAAAAAATTATAAATTATGAATTATGAATTGTGAATTAATTTTAGATTTGTGAAAAAAATTGTAATTTTGCACTGGAATATTTATCCACAGATTACACAGATTAACACAAAAAAATACAATAGTTATAAATTATAATACACCGAATAAACACCGTATAACAACTGTATAACGCGAAGCGTATAACTATTGTATAACTAAAAAAAATAAAAATTTATCATTAACCATTAATCATTGCAAAAGTGAATAAAATTTTACAAAAAACGGATTTTTCGCCTGTTGTAACCGAGTTTGTAGTTGATGCTCCGTTGATTGCGAAGGCGGCTCTGGCAGGGCATTTTGTAATTGTGCGGGCAGACGAAAAAGGCGAGCGGATTCCGCTTACAATCGCCGCTTCCGACAAGGCAAAAGGCACAATAACGCTTGTAATTCAGCGCATTGGCAAATCTACGCAAAAACTTTGCGATTTGAATGTCGGCGATTTTATGCACGACATTGCTGGACCGCTCGGAAAAGCCACGCATATCGAAAATTTCGGCACTGTAATTTGTGCCTGCGGAGGCGTGGGCGCGGCTCCAATGCTGCCCATTGCAACGGCACTAAAAGCAGCAGGCAACCGCGTAATTGTGGTGCTGGCAGCGCGAACACAAGAGTTGATAATACTCGAAGAGCAGATGAAAAAAGTTGCCGACAAAGTGCTAATCTACACTGATGACGGCAGTTACGGCAATAAAGGCTTGGTAACCAACGGAATAGAAGAAATTATTTTATCAGAAAAAGTTAATCGCTGCGAGGCAATCGGTCCCGCAATTATGATGAAATTCGTCTGTCTTTTGACGAAAAAGTACGAAATTCCGACAGAAGTTTCGCTTAACACAATAATGGTTGACGGTACAGGAATGTGCGGCGCGTGCCGCATAACAGTAGGCGGAGAAACAAAATTCGTCTGTGTAGATGGTCCCGAATTTGATGGACACAAAGTAGATTTTGACGAAATGATAATGAGGCTGAAAGCGTATAATTAAAATAAAAGTTAGGGTTGCCCTAACTTTTAGTTTTTATCTTTTAGTTTTAGTTGTTGATTATCAATAGAATACAATTTATTTTGTTATAAAAAAAAATAATTTACAATTTACAATTTACAATTTACAATTTTTTTCGTACTTTTGCGCCGATTTTTTATAATTTGAAATTTTGAAATCTGAAATCTGAAATTCTTTAATATTATGCAGAAAAATTTGGTAATTGTTGAAAGCCCTGCGAAAGCAAAAACTATTCAGAAATTTTTGGGCGCGGAATACGCCGTAACCTCGTCTATGGGGCATATTCGCGATTTGGTTGATAAGGATTTTGAGAGCGAACTTTCGCCGAAATACAAGCCGAAATATGAAGTGATGCCCGACAAGCAAAAAATAGTGTCGGAACTCAAAAAAAGTGCTAAAACCGCCGAAATGGTGTGGCTTGCAACCGATGAAGACCGCGAAGGAGAGGCTATCGCGTGGCATTTGGCTGACGAATTGAAACTGAAAAAGGAAAATTCGCGCCGAATTGCTTTTCACGAAATTACCAAGACTGCTATTCAAAAGGCAATAGAAACCCCGCGCGAACTTGATGTAAATCTTGTTGATGCCCAGCAGGCAAGGCGCGTTTTGGACAAAGTTGTGGGTTTTGAACTCTCGCCTATTTTATGGAAAAAAATCAAGCCTTCGCTTTCTGCGGGGCGCGTTCAATCGGTTACTGTACGGCTTGTGGTGGAGCGCGAGCGCGAAATTCAGACGTTCAAATCGGTGAGTTCGTATCGTGTCGCTGCTATTTTTTCGGTTAAAGAAAACGGAAAAAACAGCAATTTTAAAGCATATTTAAGAGAAAATTTGCCAGATAAAAAAACTGCGCAGGAATTTTTAGAAAAATGCAAAACAGCGGCTTTTAAAGTTGAAAATATAGAAACGACAGACGGCAAACGCACGCCTGCCGCGCCATTTACAACCTCAACTTTGCAGCAGGAGGCAAGCCGAAAATTCGGTTTTCCTGTGGCGGTAACAATGCGTGTGGCGCAGTCGTTGTATGAATCTGGAAAAATTACCTATATGCGTACCGACTCCGTGAATTTGTCGAGTTTGGCATTGAATACGGCAAAGCAGGAAATTATTGAACTTGCGGGCGAAAAATATTACAAATTCCGTCAATATCAGACCAAATCCAAAGGCGCGCAGGAGGCACACGAGGCTATTCGCCCCACATTTATTAACGAAAAAGAAATTGCAGGCACAGCGCAGGAGAAAAAACTCTATGAATTGATTTGGAAACGCACACTTGCCTCGCAAATGGCTGACGCATTGCTCGAAAAAACGAATATAACTGTTTCTTTATCAAACAGTTCCGAAAAATTTATTGCAACGGGCGAAGTGATAAAATTTGACGGTTTCCTCAAAGTTTATATGGAAAGCAAAGATGATGAAACTGACGAAAAAGAGGAAGGCTTGCTGCCAAAACTTTCTGTTGGTCAAATGCTTGAAAGAGAGGAGATTACCGCCACGCAAACATACTCAAAACACCCGTTCAGATACAGCGAGGCATCGCTTGTGAAAAAACTCGAAGAACTCGGCATCGGTCGCCCTTCGACCTACGCCACAACGATTTCCACAATTCAGGCGCGAAATTATGTTGAGAAAAAAGACGTTGCCGAACAAAAACAGGAAACCAATATTTTAACGTTGAAAAATTCTGCAATAAAAGACGAGACAAAAATCGCAAAAGAGGTTGCAGACAAGGCGAAACTTGTGCCGACTGACATCGGAATTGTGGTTAATGATTTTTTGATTGAAAATTTCCCCAAAATATTGAATTATAATTTTACTGCTGAAATTGAACAGGAATTTGACGACATTGCAGAGGGAAAAATTGCGTGGCTTGACAATATACTTTCGTTTTATCAAAAATTTCACCCCGAAGTTATCAAAGCCCTCAATACCACAGGCAAAAAAGCGGGCGAGCGCGCTCTCGGCACTGACCCGAAAAGCGGAAAAACCGTTTATGCGAAAATTGGGCGTTACGGCGCGGTGGTGCAAATCGGCGAGGCATCGAACGATGAAAAACCGCAGTTCGCCTCTTTGCAGGAGGGACAGAGCATTGAAACAATCACGCTCAACGAGGCACTTGAACTGTTCAAACTGCCGCGCGTGGCAGGCGAATACGAGGGCAAAGAAATGAAAGTTGCCGTTGGCAGATTTGGACCGTACATTGCGCACGCAAGCAAATTCTATTCGCTGCCCAAAGCCGACAACCCAATGACTGTTACCGCCGAGCGTGCCATTGAGATTATCGAGGAAAAACGGCTCGCCGATAAAAACAAAATGATTGCCGATTTTGGCGAAATTCAGGTTTTAAATGGTCGTTTCGGCGCGTATATAAAGTTCAACGCCGCCAACTACAAAATACCAAAAGGCACTGAGCCGCAAACGCTCACAGCAGAACAATGCAAGGAAATAATTGCAGCGCAGCCCGAAACAAAAGGCAAGAAAAAATTTGTGCCAAGAAAGAAAAAATAATTACAAATTATCAAAACCGCAACACGTTATTAATAATGTGTTGCGGTTTTTATTGTCTGCTGTATGTTTTAATTGTATTTTAAAACCCATCTAACTCCCCTTTTTTAAAGGAGAGAGTTCGTAACCTGCAATATTGCAGTAACATTGACTGACCCGACCTTCCCCCCTTTGAAAAAGGGGGGTGCGCGTAGCGCGGGGGGTTGTATTTTTCTTCTTTTGTCAGAATCAGAATGTACAGGATTTTAGGATTTGCTTGATAAAAACAAAATCCTGTTAATTCCTTTTTGTCTGAACTGTGATTTTAATATGATTTTTTTGATTAATGTGATTAAAACAAAATCCTAAAAAATCATTTTAATCATTTTAAAATCACAGTTCAGAAAATTCGCACTTGCAGATTTTGTCTGCTTTTGTAGAGTGCGGCTCTCCCTCCCCTGAGGGGAGGGTCGGGGTGGGGCTTTTTATTCTGCGACACAACGCACACTATAGCCGTACGCCTTGGGGTTGTGGCTGCGGTTCTGAATAATGCGGCCACTGCCGAAATTCACAAAGTACGCGGTGTTCGCTATATCGTTGTACGTACTACTCCAATAGTTGCCGCCGACGCCGATACTGTTCAACGCGCCATCGCTGCGGTCGCGATAGCCCGAAGCAGGCAGAAACAGAGTATTCTTGTTTTTTAAGTCGGTATATAATCTGCCATATACTCCGTTTTGAGTTGTCCATTCATATGATACGTTCGCGGTATTACCCAAATTTTCAATTTGCGACAAAGTCGGTATGCGCCAACCTGCAGGGCTTGGGTCGTTGCCTGTTTCCCATTCTGTACCGTCGGGTATGGTGCTGTCCCAAGTTGTACCGCCATTGGAATTGGTCATTGGGTTAGTTGAACTCCAACCTATTTTTCTATTCCATTGGTAAAACATTCCCGCGCTTTCGGGTGTGTCAGCAAAATGTCCGGGAGCAGCAATATTGCGCGTTGCCCATTTTACGCCGTTAATAATTACACCTTCGTCTGTGGTAGAAGGGTCAGTTTTTGTACCCGAATTGTTTGGGTCTTCGCAAGACATAAATAATACGCTTGCAAATGCTGCGATTGCAGCAAAATAATAAAGTTTTTTCATAGTAAATTGATTTTTTTTTATTGCCAACTGTCCCAAGTCGGCAGGTTTATTTTTTATTGTTTTTATAAAAAAGCGTGGGACAATCAGACTTTACCCGTTTCTTAGGTATCACCAAACACCCACCCAACAAATAAGTTACCCACGCCGCATCACGCGGCATTTTCACTTATCTCGTTGGGTCAAAATTTGGTGATTTTTAGAAACAAGAATAAAAGCAAAAACGCTTTCTTTTAATATTTTAAAAATGT
>JAISKN010000181.1 GCA_031260925.1 Prevotellaceae bacterium
CCCGATGAGTTCGGCAATTCCTGCGAGAATTTTGCGGTTGTTGAGTTTTATGGCAACTCTGATGCCGAATTTTGAAAAGACCTCGTCAAGCATCTCAATCAATTCCACCTCATTGAGCAACGAATCTGAGCCGATAATGTCAGCATCGCACTGATAAAACTCGCGGTAACGTCCTTTTTGCGGGCGGTCGGCGCGCCAAACGGGCTGAATTTGAAACCTGCGGAAAGGAAAAGTAATCTCCTCGCGGTGCTGCACTACAAAACGCGCAAAAGGCACGGTTAAATCGTAACGCAAACCTTTTTCGCAAATTTGGTGGGCTTTTAGGGGCAGAAAATTTTCTGCCCCTACGTTGGCAGGTACATTTTTGAGAAAATCGCCCGAATTGAGAATTTTGAACAGCAATTTATCGCCCTCTTCGCCGTATTTTCCAAGCAAAGTATCAAGATTTTCCATTGCAGGCGTTTCGATTTGCTTAAAACCGTATTTTCGGAAAACTGTTTTTATTGTATCAAAAATATAATTACGCCTCTCCATTTCCACAGGGGAAAAATCGCGCGTACCTTTTGGAATTGATGGTTTCATATAGAGTTTAGTTTTTAGAGTTTAGAGTTTAGAAAAAATACACTTTTTTTAAGGTTTCATTTTGCAACCTCATTTTCTTGCAAAAGTACAAAAAAAAATGGAAAAATTATTAACTGAAATTTTGCAAAATCAAAAAAAACATTTACTTTTGCAAAAATTTTAAAAAACAATTAATTTTATTAAAACTATGAAAAAATTTGCATTATTAGCAATTGTAATATTATTTTACTCTTGCTCTGCTGTTGTTAGAATTGGAACAACATCAACATTACCTCCTAATAATTCAGGAGAGGTAATAAAAATAGAAAATCAATCGGAATTACCTTCTGGAAGTAAAAAAATCGGCACTTTTTATTTTGGCGATAAAGGACTTACAACCAGTAAAAGATGTGAATATTCTGATGCTATTGAGGAACTTATCAAGGCAACGAGAAAAATAGGCGGAAATGCTTATATAATTACTAAAGAGGTTGCACCTTATGCGGCAGAAGATTATTGGTCAAAATCTACTTGTTGGAGTATATACGCAGATATTTATTTAATAACTAAATAACCTCTAAAACTTAATAATTATGATTGAAAGTTTTTTGAATGACATTGAAAATCTTTTAAATTGGATTTTTATTAACTTAGGTGCTTTTCTCTCAACTACAACAGGCTTAATTTGTTTAATAGTTTTTTTAGTTTGGCTCTACAAACGTAGTAACAAAAAAGAGGAAAAGCCGAAACGCAAAACAACAAGAAAAAGCAAAGACACTTTAACTATAAAAGAAACTCGAACAACAAAAATTTACTGATATATTTGAAAATTTAACAGATATTACTAAAAAAAACTTTTAGCAATCACAAAAAAATGCAATATTTTAATTGCATTTTTTTTTGTAATTTTGCAGCCGAAAAAATTTTATATCTAAAAAAATATAAAACAATGAATATTAACATTTTAAACAAAGAAAATTCGATTTTGAATAATTTTATCAGAGAAATTCGAGATAAAAATATTCAGCAAGACTCGTTACGTTTCCGTACAAATATAGAAAGAATCGGGCAAATTATGGCGTTGGAACTCAGCAAAACGCTTGATTATAAAACCGTTGAAGTGCAAACTCCGCTCGGAACTGCGCCAGTGAATATTATAGACGAAAAAATCGTTGTCGCCTCTATTATGCGCGCTGGATTACCGTTGCACAACGGCTTTCTGTCGTTTTTCGACCACGCCGAAAATGCCTTCGTTTCCGCCTACCGCAAATATATTGACGCGGTGAATTTTGATATTCACGTTGAGTACATTTCCGCACCTAACATCACAGGTAAAACGCTGATTATCTGCGACCCGATGCTTGCCACAGGCGGCTCAATGGAACTTTCGTACAAGGCTCTGCTTTCGCACGGCACGCCTGCCAATTTGCATATTGCAAGCGTTATCGCCTCGCAGCAGGCACTTGATTTTCTGCAAAAATCGCTGCCCGAAAGCACAACAATCTGGGTTGCCGCCGTTGATGCCACGCTCAACGACCACGCATATATCGTTCCCGGAATTGGGGACGCAGGAGATTTGGCTTTTGGAGAAAAAATTGATTAATTTTTAGAACGCGGATAACGCTGAATACGCAGATTTTCGCAGATTTTTTTTAAAAATAAAAACAAATAAAACGCAGACTATAAGGTAATTATACATCTGCGTTTTTCTTTTCTGTCTTGAACCAAGATTTTAATAAGATTTTCTTAATTGCCAAGATAAAACAAAATCTTAATAATCTTTTTAATCTTGTAAAAATCAAGGTTCAAAGACAATCTTTATTTCTTTATAAACCTCTCTGTTTTTGTTCCTTTGTCTGTTTCGATTTTGATTAAATAAACGCCTGCGGGCAAATTGCTGACGTTGATTGTTTGCCCGCCGTTGTGTAGGGGCAGGGCGCGCCCTGCCCCTACGATGCGACCCGAAACATCAAATATTTCTACCGAATTAATTTTACAATCTACACTTTCTATTTTCAATTCGTCAGTTGCAGGGTTTGGGTAGATGATAATTGAATTGTCTGAAACCTCATCTATGCCGCTTTCGTTGGTGGTAGAAAAATCGCCGATTGACATTGTGAGTGCAAAATTATTATTGTCAAACGAGATAAGAGAATAATAATATTGCGTTTCGCTGTCCAAATTCGGAATGTTGCACGACAGATTTTGCTGAATAATACGCTGTTGGCTGCTTTGTACATTGCCATTGACATCAAGTTGGAAAATCGCTACTGTATCGGTGCGCGAGGCATCGCTGTAAATTACAAGCGTGTAGTTTGCCGCGTCTGTTACCGCAATCCACGATACAGAGGCGGCAGTTTGCGATGCCTGAATATTAATGTTTTCGTCTGCATTTTCGCGAGGAGTAAATACGGCGTAAATTGTGCGGGGCGCAGAGGCAGAAAACGTCATCGGGTTGGTTGTGCCGAGAATGCTGTTGTTTTCGAGCCAGCCCTGAAAACTGTATTCGTAGTTGCCGATTGCATTGAGCGTAACATTATCGCTGCCCGTGTCTGAATTTGTAATTCGGTTGATAACGCCGCCGTAGCGCGGAACTGAAAGCGCGGTGATAATCGGCTCGCCTTCCATAATAGAGTAAAACTCTTTCCAACCATTTGCTACCGAATAAAACTGACTGCTTGCAGCAGGAACGTGCAGAGTGCAGGCAAATATATTTACGCCATCAAACGTGGAATTGTTAAAAGCAGTAGGCGGGTATGCCCATTGCGAATAAATATCATTCAGTCCGTTGCAGCCATACAACGCCTTTTCGCCAAGCCCGCGCACAGTGCTTGCGATAGTAACTTCTTCGAGCATATTGCAGCCGTAGAGCGCGCCGTAACCGAGTTGTATATTCTGCGCAGAGCGGGCAATAGTCAGTTTTTTGAGCGTGGTAGGAATAGCATATTTTTTCTGTTGCGTTTCGGAATAATACTGTGTAATGCCGTTTGAGGCAGTTGTAGTGCCGAAAAGCACACCGAGAGTTGCATATTCGCCTGTAGCAGTGGGCGATGTGCCGATAAAAGGCAGTGTTAAATCAGTAAGATTTGCGCAGCCCGAAAGAAAACCGCTTGAAAACCCGCTTTGATTAAATAAAGCAAGTTTTTTGAGCGATGTAAAACTGCTTAATGAGCCGCTTATGTTGCCGACAAGCAAAGTGTCTAACGGACAACTGCTAAAAGATGAAGAAAATACATCTACAGTTTTTGCTATGACTTTATGTAATAAAGTGCAGTTTTGAAAAGCATTACTTCCAATATATTCTGCATTTGTTTCAATAGTTTTTATTTTATTTAAACCATAAAAAGCGTAATCGCCGATAGTTTCAACTGAATTTGGAAATGTTAAAGAATTTATATTGCTGCAATTATAAAAAGCATAATCAGAAATTTTTTGTACATTACCGCCAATATTTAATGTTGCTAATGCAGTACAACCTTGAAAAACAGGGCGTGAAGCACTTCCCATTGTTGTACAATTTTCGGCATTGAAATTTACTGTTGTTATTCTATCGCAGTTATAAAAAGCACTGTCGCCGATTGATGTAACGCCTTTGGGAATTGTTACTGAAGTTAAATTTGAACAGTTCTTAAATGCGTTTTTTGCAATCTGTGTAACTGTATATGTTTGACTGTCGCACGAAACAATATGAGCGGGAATATCAATATTTCCATTATACAAAATATTACCTTTCGTAATTGTTGCTGTATTTGCCGATGTAGTTGTATAATAAAGAGTTTTTCCATTAATATCAGTTTCTTGTATATAATTTGTAAAATTTCTCCACCCATTTGCATTTTTGTACAAATTAACTGATTCACAAGGCACATATACAGGAACATTTTCAGACGCAATAGAAGAATAATATGTTGAGCAGTCTTCACAAGAATAAATTACAGGAGGAATAATTGCCTCGCTTGTTAATGACGTTAAACCTGTGTTGCCAAAAGCATAATCGCCAATAACCGTAACGCTGTTTGGAATTGTTATTGACGTTAAATTTGTACAACCATAAAAAGCAATTATTGCAATTCCCTTTGTAGATGGTAAAATAGATATGTTGCTGTTAGCGGGCATAGTACCTTTGTAGCCAATAAGCCAATTACTCAAATACAATACTCCGTTAGAGTGATTATTGTACCACCCTGTATTAGCAAAAGCATAACTTTGTATTGAGGTAACACTGTTTGGAATTGTTATTGAAGTTAAACCTGTACAACCCTGAAAAGCAGAATTTCCTATTGAGGTAACGCTGTTTGGAATGGTTACAGATGTTAGTAGCGCATTTTCCATATTTTTAAATGCTTCATCGGCTATTGCTGTAACAGTGTATGTATTGTTATTACAATCATTAACAGTAGCGGGTATTTCAATGTCGCCGTTATATATTTCTTCTTCAACAAAGGGGAACAAACTTATAATAGTTGCTGATAAAGACGAAGGGTTTAAACTATAAGCAATATTTTTTCCATTATAAAATGTACTGCCTACATAATTGAAGTTTTGCCAAATTGGCGCATTCAGGTATAAAGGAAATGCTGCGCAAGAAACTTTTAATTCAACGGCATTATTAAAAGACTGTGAACCAATAATTGGCGGATTGTAAGCATAACTTATTACTTTTTTTATACCGTTATAAGAAGAATAAAAAGCATAATTTGGAATATTTGTAACATTTGCCCCAATAACTAATATTTCAAATTTGCTGCAATAAGCAAAAACATAGTTACTATTATTATAACCACCCATTGTTGTACAATTTGTTGCATTGAAATATACATTTGATAAATTGCTGCAATAAGCAAAAGCGTTATTTCCAATAGATACGATATTATTTGGAATTTCTATATTAGTAAAACTTGTACAACCTCTAAAAGCATAAATGCCGATAGTCGTAACACTGTTTGGAATGGTTACATAATGAAAGCCCGTACAACCCAAAAAAGCACCTTCACCTATTGAAGTTACAGAATTTGGAATGGTTACATAATTAAAGCCTGTACAACCATTAAAAGCATAATTGCCGATAGACGTAACGCCGTCATTGATGATTACTGTTTTTATCTCTGTACGGTAACTGTACCAAGGCGCACCGCCAGAAGAATAGTTCGGCATATTGCCTGTGCCTGTAATTGTAAGCGTTCTGTTGCCGCTTGTGCCTGTGAGGGTGTAAGAAGTAACAGCGTAAGAATTTGCTGCCAAAATAGCAGCCATTAAAAGAAAAGTAAGTTTTTTCATACGATATAATTTTTTTTTGTTGCTTTCCGTCCCAAGTCGGCAGGTTTATTTTTTAGTGTTTTTATAAAAAAAGCGTGGGACAATCAAACCTTACCCGTTTCTTAGGTATCACCAAACACCCACCCAACAATAAGTTACCCACGCCGCATCACGCGGCATTTTCACTTATCTCGTTGGGTCAAAATTTGGTGATTTTTAGAAACAAGAATAAAAGCAAAAACGCTTTCTTTTAATATTTTAAAAATGT